>PEXO01000010.1:0-527 GCA_002779045.1 Elusimicrobia bacterium CG08_land_8_20_14_0_20_59_10
TCGGGAAAGGAACGTGTTCTATGCCGCCTGAAGATCGGGATCACAATAAGCCCAAGCTCACGCAAATACTGCGGGCGGCGCTGCCCGTTATCCTGGCGGTTCTTTTCTGCGCGCTGACGCTTCACAAGTCTGTCATACGGCCCGGCGAATTCAGTTTGACCCAGGCCGGGTATGGCAGTATTCTCCTGGCCGGGTTACCGAGCGGCAGTGTGAACTGGTATCCGCCCATATTTGGGACTGCGCTCTCCATCGTCCTGAACCTTGGAATAAGTTTCCCCGTATTCCTTATGGTTTCACAGGCGGCGGTTTACGCGCTGGTATTCTGCGCGGGCTGCCTGCTGCGCGGTTACTGGGGCGGGATAATCTCCCTCGTCGGGACGGGGCTTTTTGCCGCGCGCGATTATAATCCCGAGCAGGCGCTTTATACTTGTTTGCTGCTGCTGGTTTTACTCTCCCTGCTGCTGAGGCCCGCGAAAAACGGGCTCAAATACGGTCTTTTAACCGGCTTTGCCGTCGGGGCCACCCTG
>PEXO01000010.1:657-5093 GCA_002779045.1 Elusimicrobia bacterium CG08_land_8_20_14_0_20_59_10
TTCCCTGGAGCCTGCTGAACCATTCCCTTACCGGGAATTTCTCCCCTTTCGCCAGCGGCCACGCGGCCGGCAATATGCTCACCGCCGCCAAAGGCGGCATCTATGGCCTGGAGGGGGATGCCGCCCGGCTGGCCGGGATAAAGGAAGGAGAGAGCCCCGTCAGGTTCTACCTGACCCAAACCGTGAAGCATCCCCTTTTTTCCGCGCTCACCGTCCTGAGGCGGCTTTTTGAAGTTTTCAAGTTCTCCCCGTTCCTGTGCGGCGGGTTTATCCTGGCCCTGGTCCTGTGCCGCAAAAAAGAGAACGCGGCCGTCCTGGCCCTCCCCGTATATTTCATCCTTCTGCACTCTTTGTTCGCGATAGAGAAACGCTATTTTTACCCGCTCCTGGGCCTGCTGCCGCCGCTGATAGCGGGCGCTCTTTTGCCGGCACGGTTCGACGTCTTTCCCGAATGGCGCGCTTTCGCGAAGAAAACCGCCGCCGCGGCGTTCTTTCTGTCTTTTACCGCCATTCTGCTCCTGGAAGGCTTCATACTCGCCTACCCGGCCAGGTCGGACCGGAACCGCAGGCCGGAAGCTTTTTACAAGGCGCTGGAGCGCTTCCCGAACGACAGGGCGCTCCAGTACCAGAAATGCAAGGGCTTCCTGATAGACGGGGATGAGGCCGGGTTTTCCGGCTGCCTCTACGGCTATAGCCGGAAATTCGACGACAAATTCATCCGCTATTTCGTTTCGGTCAGGAGGTCCGGCTCGCCGGCGGCGGTCGAACTCCCCGAAGAGACGGACATACCGTACTTCCCCATAGCGGTGATGCTGAGGGAGTTCGAGCTGGGCGACGAAAAAGCGGCCATGTCTTCTTTCACCCGGGCATATAAAATGTACGGAGACTGCTACAATGTGCTGGGGGGAACGCCGTACAAAAGGGACAGGGAATTGTCCCGGGCGATGAAGAACGACCTGGACGCCTTCTGGGATAATTTTGTCTACAGGGTGCTCCTGTTGTGGCCGCCCGGAGGTATGGTGCGGATACTTTCCGGGATAGAAAAGAATTTCAGCCTTTCCCCCTCCTTAAAGCCGCTGGCGAAAGCGGCCGCGGGCCCGCGGCCGCAGGAACTCATGGGCGGCTGGTGGCTGAGAAAGAAGCGGGCCCTGGAGATCTGGGCCCCGGACAGCGGCCACCTGGAGCAGCCGCAGGCGGCGGGCGCGCGGGAATCCCGGCAGCTGGCCGGCCTGGCGTCCAGGAAGATCGGATCAGGCGATCCGGCCGCGGGGAAAGCCCTTCTGCTTGAAGCGCTGGCCCTTGACCCCAACAACCCCGAAGCCCTTGTCAGCTTATGCGCCGTCCTGAGCGGCGAGAACAAAAAAAAGCGGGCGCTGGACGCCTGCATGCGCGCGGTGTCCTCCGCCTATGGCGAGCCGGGGTTGCGTCCGCTTGTCAGCGACGCGGCCTCCCGGAGCGCGAGGCTGTTTAAAGAACTCGGGCGCAAAGCCGATGCGGAAAAAGCCCTCCGCCTGGCAGGGGAAACAACCTTTTAATTTCAGAAGAAAGTGGCCTTAATGAAGTAAAAAAGACCCTTTAACCGGTGGAACAAGTCACCGGGAGACCTGATCCTCCCGAGGTAGCCGATAATCATCTTCGGCCTGAGGTAGAAGAAAAGGTTCGCGCTCTTCTGGAGCTTCTTAAGCTCTTTGGGAGTCCGCCCCTCCGGGTAGTAGAGCGGCATGAAATCGGTGTACCCGGCCATCAGGCTGAGCCTGGTCCAGTCTATAGCGGAGGGGTCCACCTTCCCCTCCCGCACCGCGATGTCCCACAATTCAGTGCCGGGAAACGGCGTTGCAATGCCGAATTTTACATGGTCCAGCGGCAGGCTATAGGCGAACTTTATGGTCCGCAGGGATTCCTCCCTGGTCTCGGTGGGAAGCCCGAGGATGAATGTCGCCCTTGCATCTATGCCCGCGTCATGGATCATGCCGACGGCCTTCCTGACTTGTTCCAGGGTGATATCCTTTTTTATGAGGTCAAGGAGCCTCTGGTTCCCCGACTCCAGGCCAAGCGAGAATACCCCGCAGCCGGCCTTCTTCATCACCCTCAGAAGCTCCTCGTCAAGCGCGTCGGCCCTGCCTTCGGCCCACCATTTGAACCTGCCGGGATAGCCCCGCCTGATGAATTCGTTGCAGAGCTCGATGGTCCTCTCCCTGTCCACGGCAAAAGTGTCGTCGTAGATCAGCAGTTGGTTCATGTCGTAGGTCCGCAGATAGAACTCTATCTCCCCGATGACGCTCCCGATCGGCCTTGCCCTGTACGTGCGTTTCGTCAGGAGCTTGTTGGCGCAGAAAATACAATTATAAGGGCAGCCCCTGGCGGTTATCATGACACCCAGCCTGCTTCCCGTCCGCAGGTCGGGGCTGATCCGGTACCTTTCGAGCGGGACCAGGTCAAGCGCCGGCATGGGGTATTCCCGCAGCTCCATGTTCAGCGGCCTCCCGGGATTGCTCCTGGCCTCCCCCCTGTCCTTATAGCAGATGCCGGGGATGCCGTCCAACGGTTCCTTGGCCGGCACCTTATTGCAGAGTTCAAGGAACGCCTCTTCTCCCTCGCCCCGGACTACGATGTCTATCCCGGGGCTCTCAAGAAGATCGAAAGGCCTCAAGGAAGCATGCACCCCCCCGACGATGATGACCGCGTCCGGGAACGCCCTTTTGATGAGCTTCGCCGTTGCCAGCGTACTGTAGACGAGCGCGGACTGGCAGGAGATCCCCACTATGCCCGGCTTAAAAGCCAGGATCACCTCGGAAAGATCCCGCCGGTCTACCTGCGAATCGTAGACCTGGATATTAAGCGAAGGGTTCCCGGCCCTCGCGTACGAGGCGACGTAAAGGAGGCCTATAGGGGGAAAGATCCAGCCGATCCCGGCAAACCCGCCCATGTAGCGTTTCCGGTCATAGGAAGGGTTCACCAGCAGCACGTTGGTCTTTGGGCCGCTTCTTTCTTTTGCCATACTTTGCCTGCGCGCGCTCCCTGCCGGGACGCTTATAAGCACACCCTTTTTCAGAATTTATCGCCCTGCTGGGCGCGCCCGGGAGCCGCCACCAGCCCTATGCCCCGGCAGGCCTGAAGCGTCGGCCCGCTATACGGCGTCGCGGAACCCGTGCGCGTATTTTCCTCGCCATTCTCCGCGACGAAATCGGAAAAAAGACGCTCCGGCCGCCGCGCGCCGCAATAGCTGCGTCCGAGCCTGGCCCGCAGGGCAGCGCGTCTTTTTACGCCGAGAGTGTCAATTATATCCGAAAGGGATTTAACACATTGTACAGCGCCGTTCCTCCGGACTTCCCTTAAAAGCATGATCTCCCTGTCGTTGGAGATATACCTCATATTGCTTGAGTTCCTGACGCACAACTGCATGGCGCATGGAAGGATTTTCCCGGCTTTTACCGGTTCCCCTTCTTCGATATAGCGCAAAGCGGCAAGCATCAGCGGATAGTGGTTCTGCACGTTCCGGGAATCTTCCTGAAGCAGCCGGTCGCCGGAGATCCTGCCCGCCAGGAATGCCGTGGTAAAATAGTCGATCCTGCGGGAATCGATTTTTTCCGCTTCATAGGCCATACGGCGCGAATCCGCGGCCTTGTCCAGCTCTCCGGAGCTTAAGGCCTCGCGGGCCGCTATTTCGTGTATCCACGGACAGGCCGGGTACTTTGTTTCCAGCTCCCGCAGATCTCGCGGAGCCCTGCGTCGCAGGGGATAAGCTATCAGCAGCATAAAGCTAAGCGCCCAGAAAGCTATTACCGGCGCCGAAACGCCATAAAACACGGCCTTCGCGTTCATCCGTTCATGTCCGCCCGGCTGCGGCGCTCCGCCGATAAGAGCCGCAAAAAAGATCCCCGTCAGGGGGCAGGCCATAAACCACATCGGCAGGAAATAGCGCCCTTCCACAGGCATGAGAAGGTGCAGCAGAAGCAGGTAGGGCGTAAGCAGCAGCAGCGGCCGGACAGCCTCCATGCGCCTCAACCGGTAAATGCCGCCAAGCCCTAAAAAGAACAGCACAGGCAAGCCCGGCACCAGCGGTTTTACGAACAGAAGATGATGCAGCCGGCCGGCTATAGCAAAAATAAACCGCAGCGGGTGCGCCGCTATCTCCCGGACCGCCCACAGGAACGCGCTCTGCCCGGGTGAAATTCCGGACAAAGCCCGCCAGTCTCCCTCCAGGGAGGAGACGAAACCGAGCGCACCCTCGATCATATTACAACCGGCACGGTCAGCGCCTTCAAGGATCACGAATTTCCCGGAATAGCCCCAGTTGACAATAACCCAGGCGGAAACGACCGCCAGGAGGACGGTCATTGCCGGCCATTGTCTTAAAAAAAGCGCCCGGCCTTTCTCACGATACGCCTCGCATATAAAAATGACGGGGATGAACAGCGCGATAACACCCTTGGCAA
>PEXO01000091.1 GCA_002779045.1 Elusimicrobia bacterium CG08_land_8_20_14_0_20_59_10
AACTTTCCGCCCGCATAGCGGGCGCCCTTCGGGAGGCGTACACCTCGTCCAGGCGGGATGAAAGCTACTTGCCGGACTCTATCCCTTTCAGATATTTCTTCAGGCCCAGCAGTTCGCCTTCGGCTTCCTTGCCCCTGACCTCGGCGGCCGCGATAGCGTCGCGCAGGGTGCCCATGGCGGCGGACCTGTCCTTCATCTCAAGCTGTATCCTGGCCTTGAACATCACTATCTGCGCGTGAATAGGGCCGTAAGAAAGTTTCTCCGAAAGCGAGGCCTCCCTCAGCGCATCGGGATATTTCTTAAGTTTAAACAATATGCCGGCATAGGAACGGTGGAAGGCGTATTCGCCGGGGAATTTTTCCGCGAGACCTGCGTAAACAGCCTCCGCCTCGGAATACCGCCGGGCCCCGGCAAGGCATCGCCCTTGCGAAAGGCGGAGCCCCTTGGCCAGCTCGGGCCGGGCGGCTTTATCCGCCATCTCCCCGTAAAGCTTCGCCGCGCGGTAGAACAGCCCGGTGGCCAGCACGTCCTGGCCGGCCTCGCCCATATCCGTAGCGGCCTGGTAAAGTATATCCACCTTGGCGTACCCTTCGGCGGCAGCGTCCGGAGACCTCTCCAGGCGCTCCAGCAGCGCGGGCAGGCCGTTGATATACGGCAGGGCCGCCGCCGCATCCGCCTTATGAAGGGCCAGTATCCAGTCCAGAACAGCAACCTCTGCGGGTTTACCGTCACGCCCGTCAAAGCGGTCTATCAGCCCGCTGTAGAGCGCCGCAAGCTTTGCCGTGTCCGTGGATTCCTCGACCCCGGCCCTGGCCTGCGCGGCCAGATAGGCCGCGGCCCTGGTATCCATCCCCGCGAGCAGCGCGCCGGCCTCCTTCCATTGTCTTAGCGCAAGATACTGCCTGGCCACCCGCATCTTCCCGTCGGTGGAAAGCTTGGCGGCGCCCGCCCCGGCCTGCGCCATGGGAACGTCCTTCCAGCGCTCCTGGTCCTTTACCCAGGC
>PEXO01000382.1 GCA_002779045.1 Elusimicrobia bacterium CG08_land_8_20_14_0_20_59_10
CCGTGACCGCGGCGGAGGACGATCCCTCCCCGGACTTTTCCCCGGCGCCGGCGGAGACTTTCTACGAGACGGTCGGGCTGAAGGACCCCGACCTCGCCGTCTGGCGCAAGCGCCTCAAGGAACATTCCGCCAGGCTGGCGGAGTATAACTTCATCTATGATTCCGGCGTATCCCTGAGCTATGAGAACGAGAACCGCTACCTGGTAAACAGCGACGGGACCCGCGTGAAGACCGGGAACAACTTTATAACACTGTCCTACTCGCTCACCAGCCGCACCACGGACGGGATGGAACTGCGGCGCGGCGAATACTACAACACCGATTCCTTCGAAGGCCTGCCTTCCGAAGAAAAGGTGAACGCGGATATGGACCGCTCGGTAAAGGAACTGAAGGCGCTCAAGAGCGCGCCGCTGGTGGAACCGTTCAGCGGCCCCGCAATCCTCAAGGCCCGCGCCGCCGCCGTCTACTTCCACGAGATCATAGGCCACCGCCTTGAAGGGCATCGTCAGAAGCTGGAGGACTCCGGCCAGACCTTCGCCAAGAAGGTGGGGCAGAAGGTCACCTCGGAGATAGTCACGCTTTACGACGATCCGACCCTGAAAGAGTTCAACGGCATCCCGCTGCGCGGTTTTTACCGCTACGACGACGAGGGGGTTAAGGCCCAGCGCGTCAGCCTGGTGGAAAACGGCGTGCTGAAAGGCTTCATGATGAACCGCTCCCCTATACGCGGCTTCGCGGCCTCCAACGGCCACGGCAGGCGCTCTTCCGGCAGGCCCACGGTGGCCCGCATGGGGAACCTGATAATGAAAGCTTCCGTTACCAGCACCTACCCGGAACTGCGCCGGAAGCTGATTGAAGAGGTAAAGAAACAGAACAAGCCGTTCGGCCTGGTGTTCGAGGACATCTCGGGGGGCTTCACCAATACCAGCACCTACGGCCCGCAGGCCTTCAAGGTGCTGCCGCTGCTGGTGTACAAGGTCTACGCCGACGGCCGCCCCGAC
>PEXO01000130.1 GCA_002779045.1 Elusimicrobia bacterium CG08_land_8_20_14_0_20_59_10
TAGGCCACAAGACCGGGCTGCTGCGCATGGCCTGCCACGACGTGGGTATAGTGTTCTCGCCGCGCGGGGACTATGTCCTGGCGGTGCTCACCTCCGAGGTGCCCGACTACCGCAGCGCGAAGAACTTCATCTCCAAAGTGGCCAGGCTTACTTACCGGTATTACAAGATAGACGCCGCTTACGCGCAGTCACGCGCGAAGAACGAAGGCGCGCCGCGGTCCCTGTAGGAAATTAATGAAAAACATAGAACTCCTGGCCCCGGCACGGGACCTTGAAACGGGCATACACGCCGTCAATTGCGGCGCCGACGCGGTTTATATCGGCGCGGAACATTTCGGCGCGCGCGAGGGCGCGGCCAATACCGTTTCCGATATAGGCAGGCTCTGCGCCCATGCGCACCGGTACCATGCGAAGGTCTATGCCGCGGTGAACACCATCTTCACCGACAAGGAACTGCCGCAGGCGCAGCAGCTGATCCGCCGGCTGTGGGAGGCCGGCGCCGACGCGGCCATAATACAGGATATGGGCCTGCTGGAGACCGGCCTGCCGCCCATACCGCTCATAGCCAGCACGCAGACGCACAATACCACGCCGGAGAAGGTGCTGTTCCTGGAAAAGGCCGGGTTCCGGCGGGTGATACTGGCGCGGGAGCTGACGCTGGGGGAGATAAAGGCCATACGCCGGGAAACCTCGGTGGAGCTGGAATTCTTCGTGCACGGCGCGCTCTGCGTGAGCTACAGCGGGCAGTGCTATCTCAGCTATGCCCTGGGGGGGCGCAGCGGCAACCGCGGCGAATGCGCGCAGCCCTGCCGCAAGCTTTACACGCTCGGGGACGCCGCCGGCGGGACGCTGGCCGCCGGAAAGCATTTGCTCTCGCTGAAGGACCTGAACCTGTCGCGCCGCCTCGGCTGCCTGCTGGCCTCCGGGATAACGGCGTTCAAAATAGAGGGGCGGCTGAAGGACCATGACTATGTGCGCAACACGGTCTCTTTTTACCGCCGCGCGCTGGACAAGGCCATGGCAAAAAAGGAGTATGTCCGCCCGTCGCTCGGAAAAAGCATTCCCGGCTTCGAGCCGGACCTTGCCAAGACCTTTAACCGGGGCTATACGGAGTACTTCATCGACGGCAACCCGGTCGACGTGGCCTCGCCGGATACTCCCAAGTTCGCGGGCGAGCCGCTCGGGCGCGTCTTCGACGTGAAGAGCGGGTCGTTCAAGATGCACGCCCCGGAAAGACTGCACCCGGGGGACGGCATCTCTTTTTTCGACAAGGCCGGCGTGCTGGGGGGGTCGCTGGTGAACGGCGTGAAGGACGGCCGCGTGCGCGCCGATAACCTGAAGGGGCTGGAGAACGGCACGGAGATCTACCGCAACCTTGACCGCGAATTCCTGCGCGGCATTGAGCGCGGGGGCGCGCGCAGGAAGTTTGCCGTGAAACTGGAATTTTCCGAATACGAAGGCGGTTTCGTCCTTAAGGCTTCCGACGAGCGCGGCGCTGTCTGTGAGGCGCGGCGGCGCGGGGTGAAGGCGGAGGCTAAAAAGCCGGGGCAGGCTGAGGAGACCATCAAAAAACAGCTTTCCAGGCTGGGCGAAAGCGATTTTTACCTGGAAGAGCTGGCGGTCAGGCTTTCAAAGCCGTACTTCATCCCTGTTTCCGCGCTTAACGACCTGCGCCGCGAAGCGCTGGCCGCGCTGGAGAGCGCCCGCCCGGTTTACACGCGGGCGGAAGCAAAAATAATTCCCGGCAAATATCCCTATCCCGAAGAGAAACTGGATTTCCGCGCCAATGTTTTCAATTCCCAGGCCGTGCGGTTCTATAAGAGGCACGGCGTGAAGGAGATAGAGATGGCGGCGGAGTGCGGGATAAACCTTTCCGGCCGGCCTCTGATGACCACCAGGTTCTGCCTGCGGCGCAGGCTGGGACTGTGTAAAAAAGGCAAAGAGGTGGAGCCGCTGTATCTTCAAGACGGGGACGGCAACCGTTTCCGTCTTGAGTTCGGCTGCGTAGCCTGCGTGATGCGCTTGTACTGGGAGGGGAGAGCGGGGATCGAAAATCGGGGATCGGGATCGGGGACCGGAAAACGGGGGAAGGAAGACCGGGATTAGGCTATGAACCTGCGCTGCGATCTTAATATCAACGGCGGCTCGCGCCGCTGCCTGCTGGTGGCCAAGGACGAAGAGACTCCCGGGCACCTGGCGCTGCGCCTGGCGGCCGCCGTTCTCTTTTTCGACCGGGAACCCGCGCTTGAGGTGGGGTCCTCCGACCCGGTCATAGCGGATATCGGTTTTTTCCCGGACCTGATGGTGCCGGACGGCGTGGGGGGCGTGGCGGTATGGATAGAATGCGGCAATGTGGCCAATAACAAACTCACCAAGGTGGCCCGGCGCATCAAGGACGGGCGGCTGGTGATACTTAAGGAAAGCGTGGAAGGCGGCCGCCGCCTGCGGGAAGTGATAAAGAGCGAGATACGGAATGGAGAAAAGATAGAGGTCTGGGCCTGGCCCAAGGAAGAGTTCTCCAAATGGACCGCCGCCATAACCGAGTCAAACTATGTTTACGGGGAAGCTTCCTGCGCCTCCCTTAATTTAGTCCTTAACGAAACCCCCTTCGCTATACAATTGACTATCTGTTAACCCGGGGTCAGACCCCGGGTCTGACCCCAAGGGCCTAGGCCTGTTCTGGGACCTATAGGGATTGACATCGGTCAAGTTGTCCGCAATACTATAAACAGAAGGCAGGGCGGATATTATGAAACTAAAGGTCTGGTCGATAGCTTTACTTGCCGCGGTCATACTGCCGCGCCTTGCCTCCGCGGATACCCGTGGCGGTTCCGACAATTTCGTTAATTGCTCCATCTACGGGACGGACGACAGGCTGGATTATTACCAGGCCGACAAGGTAATGCAGAAGCTGGCCGGCTCCACGGCCGCTCTGTTCAAGGACTCTTCTATTCCTTATGATGCCGCGGCCGGGGTCTATAAGCTGAAGCCCCTTTCCCTGAAAGACAAGCAGAATCTTAAGCCCGGGGAGAAGTTCGGGGGTCAGACCGTGGGCTCTTTCTGCTCGGCCGCGCTGGTGGGCGACGACCTCGTGCTCACTTCCGGGCATTGTTTCAAGCCGGACTCCCGGGGCGGGCCCTGCGCGCGGATCAAGTTCGTTTTCGGTTATGCGGCGGCGGCGGCCAGCGGCATGCCTACGACCTTCCCGGCCGCCGATGTATATTCCTGCAAAGAGATAGTGGCGCAGATGGTGCAGGACGACGTTTCCAGCTTCGCCTGCAAGGGCGCCGCCTGCGTTAACAAGACCGTGGGCCCCTTGGGTGCGGACTTCGCGCTGGTGCGCCTGGACCGTAAGGTGACGGGGCGCTATCCCCTGGCCGTCAGCCGCAAGCCGGTGGCGGCCGGTACCAAGGTTACAGCTATAGGCTATCCCAGCGGCCTGCCGGTAAAGATCGCCGGCAACGGCAAGGTGCGCAAGGTCACGGCAAACGGGTATTTCGTCACCGATGTGGACACTTTCGGCGGCAGCTCGGGCGGCCCGGTGTTCAATAATGTCACTTTCAAGATAGAAGGCGTGCTGTCGCGCGGCGGAGTGGATTATATCTACGGTACCGGCACCCCCGGGGAGGATCCGAAGAATCCCTATCTGTATGTGCCCGGCCAGACCAATGTGTACCCGCAGAACGGGGGCCGCGGAGAGGATGTCACTTTTTCTTCAGTGTACGCGCGCATGATACCGAAGACGGAGATGGAAAAAGCGCTGGACAAAATGCAGAGCGGCTCTTCCTCTAAGCCCCAGGTGATACCGGCCATTTATACCCCCGGTACCGGCGGCTCGGTGCAGCCCGCCATCTACTATCCGCCCCCGCCTTCGGAGCCGGAAGCAATAGAAATATAAAGCCGTTCCCCGGTAAATTAAAAAGCCGCATATACGCGGCTTTTTAATTTACCGGGGAGATCAGGCCGTCCGAGGAGCATAGCCCTTAATACGGCACAGCCATAGGCTAGTCGCGGCGGCGGTCTATTATGTAGTTGCTTTTTGCGGCGACTTTCGCGGCTTTCTTCAGCTCGGTGCCTATGCTGCTCACCTGCGCGAAAGAGACCAGCGGGCGGGTCATATTGTTCACCACGCCTATGGAGATGGAGAGGAAAGGGAATTTTTTAATATTTCCCTGCCTGTCGGTGGAGACGATGCTGCCGCGCTCCCTGTCCTCTTTGCTGTAAAAGGACGGCGCTATTTCGTCGAAGCCGGTGACTATGCGTTTGGCGAGTTCTTCGCAGTGGTCAAAGGCGGTCACCACTATATAGTCGTCCCCCCCGATGTGGCCGATGAAGTCCTTGTCGTTCTCGTTCTGTATCGTCAGTTTTACCAGCAGGTTGGCCGTGGCTTTTATCACGCGGTCGCCCGCTTCGAAGCCGTAGTTGTCGTTGTAAGCCTTGAAATTGTTCAGGTCCAGGTACAGCACCGCGAACTTGCCGCCCTGCGCTATCTCGCGCTCCACCCGCGCCTGTATGGAGGGGTTGCCGGGGAGTTTTGAAAGCGGGTTGGTGTCCAGCACCTGCTTATTGCGCTTGAGTATCATGCGTATGCGCGCTACCAGTTCGTCGGTGTCCACGGGCTTTATCAGGTAGTCGTCTATGCCCATGCTCAGGCCCTTGAGCTTGGTCTGTTTCTCGCTGTAGGCCGTGCAGATAATTATGGGTATATGCGCGAAGAGCGGGTTGTTCTTCAGCTCCTGCGCCAGCTCCAGCCCGTCCTTGCGGGGCATGCTGTAGTCCAGCACTATTATGTCAGGGTGGGTTTCAAAGACCACCTGCATAGCCTCCACGCCGTCGCTGGCTATGGACACGTCGAAGCCCGCCGCCTCCACCATGGCCTTCATCAGCATCAGCAGTTCGTCCTGGTCGTCGGCCAGCAGCACCCGCGGACGCGGGGCCCTGGCGGGCTCGGCCCCGGGCGC
>PEXO01000294.1 GCA_002779045.1 Elusimicrobia bacterium CG08_land_8_20_14_0_20_59_10
GCCAAAGTACGTGTAGTACATGTCGCTCCATGCCGCTTCGGCTCGCTCCAAAATCTGCTCAGCCAAATGTGTCAGTTATTCTTTAACGAGCCCTAACCTAAAATATAATTATTTGAAAAACTTCCGGCAGACGTCAATGTCTTTTTGAATGTGCTCGACGAGGGAATCGCGCGAGGCGAATCTGCGCTCGGGGCGGATGTGCTTTAAGAAGGTCACTTCGAGATTTTTACCGTAGATCATCCTTGAGAAATCCAGGATATGCGCTTCCAGTACCACTTTCGCGCCCATAGTCTCCACCGTCGGGCGCTTGCCCACGTTCAGCACTGCGTTAAAACTTTCGCCGTCCACCTTCACCCGCGAAGCGAAGATCCCCGGCGGCAGTATCTTAGCCTGGTGCACCCCCACATTGGCCGTGGGGAAACCTATCTGGCGCCCGATACCGGCCCCCTTCACCACCGGCCCCGAAACGCTGTAAGCCCAGCCCAGGCAGAGATTCGCCTCCTCCACCGCCCCGGCGCGCAGGTGCGCCCGGATAAGGCTGGAGGAGATCTTATGCCCGAGACGCCTGGCAAAAGCCACGGTCTTAAAAGCGATACCCGACGCCATGCACGCATCGCGCAGGAAATCCAGATGCCCCTCGCGCCCGCGGCCCACCGCGAAATCCGGCCCCACGCAGAGCCCGCCCGCCCGGAACCTGCCCGTAACCAGCCGCTGGAAGAAATCACCGGCCGGCATGGACGAAAGCGCGTTGTCGAAAGGCAGCGCCTCCACAGCCTCGGGGCGCAAGGCCGCTATCAGCCGCTCGCGCTCCTCCGGGAGCGTTATCAGGCAGTTTGACCTCTCTCCGGAAAAAAAGAACTTTGGGGGTAATGGAAAATAAACCACCCGGCTTTGCAGGCCGAGACGCAGCGCCGCGCGCATAGTGGCCCGTATTATCTTACGGTGCCCCAGGTGCACGCCGTCATAAGTGCCGATGGTCAGGAAATTAAGCATACCTTCAGTTTTCAGGCGCCGGCACAAGCCTCGCAAACGCGGCCGCCGGCGCCATAGCGCGCAGTTCCTCCGCGCCCACGGCATCCCGCACGCTCCAGCCGCCGATGGAAAGCCGCCGCAGGACCGATAAGTGCGCCCTGGAACCCATTGCCCGGCCCAGTTCGCACGCTATGGAACGGATATAAGTACCACCCGAACATTCTATCTCGAAATCCAGCGCCGGCGGCCTGGCAGCCCGGGAGAGCCAGCGCACCTGCACCTCGCGCCTTATCTCCGGCATTGCTTCGTTCCTGCGCGCCAGCTTATAGAGCGGCCTGCCGTTCAGGCGCACGGCAGAATACGGCGGGACCTGCTGTATTATTTTCCCGTCGAACGCGGCGACGGCCTTCTTCAGGCTTTCTTCACCCAGGTCCGGCGGTGGGGCTTCGGAAACCACCTTTCCTTCCGCGTCCCAGGTATCCGTCTCGGCTCCGAAAAGTATCGTCCCGGAATAGACCTTTGATGTTCCCTGCATACGCGCCTGCGCCGACGTAGCCGACCCGGCCAGCAGTATCAGCAGACCGGTGGCCATGGGATCCAGCGTGCCCGTATGCCCGATCTTCCTGAAAGAGAGCTTACGGCGCAGCAGGTCCACCGCGTCGTGCGAGGTTATACCTTTGGGTTTGTCGAAAAGAAAGATGCCGGAAGGCGCCGTATCGGATTGAACCATGTCTTTTGCCCACCGGCCGCCGAAGACTACTGCACCAGCCGCGTCAGAACAGCCAGAACCTGTTCCCGGGCGGCCTGCAGGGTGCCCTTCAGGCGGCAGCCCGCCGCGTTGCGATGACCGCCGCCGCCGAAGGATTTAGCGACCATGCTAACGTCGAGATGCCCTACTGAACGAAAAGTGACATTTACGAGCTCCGGTTCCTCCCTGAACATCACCGCGGCTTTTACTCCGGGAGGCATAAGGCCGTAATTTATCACGCTTTCGCTGTGTTCGGAACGCGCGTCGAACGCCTTGAAATCTTCCTGGCGCAGAGTAAGCACGGCCAGCCTGCCGCCGGCTTTCAGCTCCAGGCTTTCCAGCGCCCGGCCGAGTATCTTCAGGGATTCGCGGGCCTTGGTGGCGTAAAGCAGGTCATTGACATGGGAAAATTTAAAGCCGGTCTCCAGTAGGCGCGAAGCCACTTCCAGCGTACGGGGACTGGTGGCGGCAAAATGAAAGCGCCCCGTATCGGTTACCATGCCGGTGTAGAGACAGGCGGCCTCGCGGCGGCTTATATTCACCTTCATATTGTAAAACAGCCGGTAAACGATCTCGGCCGTGGAAGAGGAATGCGGCTCGACGATATTAATGTCTCCGTAGAACTCGGAAGTCTTATGGTGGTCGATATTGATAATCTTGCCGGAGCGGCGCAGCACGGGTTCCAGGGCCCCGCCGCGGGCCGGGGTCGAGCACTCCAGCAGTATAGCCACGTCGAAGCGGGAAGCCGGCAGGCGGGACTTTATCGCGCGCGCATTAGGCAGGAAGGCCAGGTTGTCCGGCACCGGGTCCTGCGAGAACAGCCACACCTTCTTGCCCAGACGTTTGAGCACCGAACCTATGGCCAGCATACAACCTATAGTATCCCCATCCGGGTTCAAATGCCCGGCCAGGAAAAAGTTCTTCGATCCCGCTATGAGATCTTCTAACCGCTTGAACTCGGTCTCGAGGTCAAGTGTTCTCATCTGTTTCATTGGTTTCGGACCGTATCTGGTCCATAAGCTGCTCTATATGCGCGGCCTTCTGAGGGGTCTCGTCGAACTTGAAAAAGATTTGCGGGACCGCCTTGAGGCGGAGCTTTTTAAAGAGGATCGTGCGGATCTCACGGCTGTTCGCGGCGAGTATCCGCTCCTTCCTGTCCCGCTCCTCCGGGGCGCCGAGCACGGAAAAGAAGACGTCCAGCGTCTTGTCGTCCCCGCTCAGCTCGGCCCCGGTTATCGTGAGGATACCCTTGTCGTTGAGACCGTGGACATTGCGCAGCGCCAGCGTTATCTCCTCGAGAAAAAGCCCCGTAAGCCTCTGGTGACGTTTAGACATTGGTCAGGCGCCTTACCCTCTCCTCCCGGGTGATCGCTTCCACGATATCAGCCGCGCGGAAGTCCTTTATTCCTTCCAGCAGGATGCCGCACTCTATGCCCTTGTCCACTTCTTTCACATCTTCCTTGAAGCGCTTGAGGCCTGATATTTTACCGTTCCCGACGGCCTCGCCGCCGCGCATGAGCCGCACTGCCTGGTTGCGGACCATCTTTCCTTCACGCACCAGGGACCCCGCCACGCGCCCGGAACTTAGGTCGAAGATTTGCTGGATCTCCGCGCGCCCGGTCACTATCTCCACGATCTCGGGAGCCAGCATACCGCTCATGGCGGCGCGCACGTCCTCGATAAGGTCATAGATTACGGTATATTTGCGTATCTCTACTTCGGCCGTCTTGGCGGCCTCCTGCACCTTGGAATCGGCCTCCACATGAAAGCCCATTATTATGGCGTTGGAAGCCTTTGCCAGCAACACGTCGGACTCGGTAATATTGCCCACGCCCGCGTGCAGTATCTGTATGGCCACTTCCAGCGTGCTGAGCTTTTCAAGCGAGTCCTTTACGGCCTGCAGCGAACCGAACACGTCGGTCTTGAGCACTACGTTGAGGTTGCGCAGCAGTTCCTGGTCCACCTGCGACTTAAGCGAGAGCAGCGTGACATGCTTCTGATGCGTCATCGCCTCCTCGCGCCGGTTCATCCTGCGCTTGTCGGAGACATGGCGCGCCTCTCTTTCGTTCTCGGTGACCTTTAGGACGTCGCCGGCCTGCGGCACATCGCCGCTGATACCCAGAACCTCCGCAGGCATGCTGGGCTTAAGCTCCTGCAGCCGCTCGCCGTGGTCGTCCACCAGCGCGCGCACCTTGCCGTGGGCCGCGCCCACGGTGAACGGGTCGCCTATGCGGGTGGTGCCGGTCATGTTTATGACAGTGGCCACAACCCCCTTCTTGGGGTCCAGCCTGGCTTCTATCACTATCCCCTGTCCGGGTTTATCGGGATTGGCCTTCAACTCCATCATCTCGGCCTGTATGCTAACGAGCTCCAGCAGTTTATCCAGGTTCAGGCGCTTCTTGGCGGAGATCTCCACCATAGGCGTCTTGCCGCCCCACTCCTCCGGGTTGAGCCCGTGGTTTGCCAACTGCTGCTTTATCTGCTGAGTGTTGGCCGTGGGAAGGTCTATTTTGTTTATCGCCACTATCATAGGGACAGAGCCGGCCTTGGCGTGATTTATGGCCTCCAGGGTCTGGGGCATCACCCCGTCCACGGCCGAGACTACCAGCACGACTATGTCGGTAACTTTTACTCCGTGCGCCCGCATGGCCGTAAACGCCTCATGTCCGGGAGTGTCCAGCACCGTTATGGGACCTCTCGCCGTGTGCACCATATAGGCGCCTATATGCTGCGTTATCTGACCCGCCTCGGATTCCACCACGTTGGATTCGCGCAGGGCGTCCAGCAGCGTGGTTTTGCCGTGGTCCACATGCCCCATTATCGTTATTATGGCGGAGCGGGGTTTAAGGTTCTCGGTCTTCTCGTGCTCTATCTCCTCCTTGAGCTCGTCCTCTCCGTACATCGGGACAAGTTCAAGGTCGTAGCCGTAATCCGCGGCTATGAGGACGGCGGCATCCTGGTCCAGGCGCTGGTTGATGGTCGCGAACACGCCCATCCCCATCAGTTTCTTGATGAAGTCGGTGGGCCTGATCCCCATTTTTTCAGCAAGTTCTCGCACAACCACCTGGGTGGAAACCTTCAGCTTGGGGAGGGCGGTCTTCTCGTCTTCCAGGCCCGGAGCTGCGACGGCCTTTTCCGGCGTTTTCGGGGGAGCGGCGGCCGCGGGCTTCGCGGGGACGGCCGGGCGCGCGGGGACTGCCGGCTTGGAAGCCGGAGCGTATGACCGCGGAGCAACAGAAGGCCGGGAGGGCGCCGGCGGCCTTATCAGGGGGGGAATAGCCGACCTCGGGGCGGAGAACCGCTGCGCCGACGGGGGCAGGACCAGCTTTGCCGGAGCGGCCGGCGGCTTTACCGG
>PEXO01000153.1 GCA_002779045.1 Elusimicrobia bacterium CG08_land_8_20_14_0_20_59_10
CCGGCGGCGATGTCTTTTGTCGTACCGCAGCAACGTGACGGGGCCTTATTGCCGGAGGGACAGGACAGGCCTTCCAGCCCCAGTTTGGTCAAAGCCCATACCAGCGGGCAGGTGCTGCCCGTGGCCAGCCTGAACACGCCCAACCCCAGGACCAAAGCGTAAACATAGTAGTGCTGTTCCAGCGTCGCTCCCGCATATACGCACCAGGCAGCGGCGGCGGACAGTACTATTATTCCCGCTTTTTTCAGAAGATCCTTCCATTTCAGTTGTTCCATAACAATAAGATGCGCTGCCGCGGCAAAAGTTTCAGGGGAAATAAAAAAAGCCCCGCCGGCGGGGCTTTGTGCGCCGGGCCGCCGGCTTATTTCCCGGCCAGTTGGCCGCAGGCGCCGGCTATGTCCTCGCCCAGGCTTTTGCGCACCGTGACCTCCAGGCCCAGGCTGCCCAGCAGTTCGGAGAAGATCTTTATCCTTTCCCGGGCCGGCGCCTTATAAGGCCCGCCGGTGCGGTTATAGGGGATAAGGTTGACGGTGAAATATTTCGGCGCGGCCACCGCGCGCAGCCAGGAATTGAGCCTGGCGGCGGTGCTGCGGCTGTTGTTCACCCCGTCCAGCATCACGTATTCCACGAACACGCGCCGCTTGGTGGTGGTGATATAGTCCCTGAGCGCCCTGGAAAGCTGCGAAAGCGGGTAGTTGCGGTTGAGCGGGACCAGGTCGGAGCGCAGCGCGTCCTCCACAGCCTGCAGCGAGATGGCCAGGTTGCATTGCGGGAAATCCTTGGCGAAGCGGCGTATGCCGGGCACGTGGCCGGCGGTGGAGACCGACACATGGCGGGCGCCCAGGCCTATCAGGTCGGGGTCGGTAATGGTCTTTATCGCCGCGGAGACCGCTTCGTAGTTCAGGAAAGGCTCGCCCATACCCATAAAGATCACACCGGAGATCTTCTGCGCGCGGGTGACCTTCAGGTAATGGGCGGCCGCCAGGAACTGGTCGGAGATCTCTTCAGGGGAAAGGTTGCGCTTCAGGCCCTTGCGGCCGGTGGCGCAGAAAGGGCAGCGCACCGGGCAGCCGGCCTGCGTGGAAACGCAGAGACTCCACTTTTCCGGCATGATATTGAGCAGCACGCTCTCTATCTTCAGGCCGCCCTTAAGCTCGAAGCAGAATTTTATGGCGTTGCCCTTTTTGGAAACCTGTGTTTCCAGCGTATCCAGGGTGTGTACGCGGAACTGGCGGGGGAGCCGTTCGCGCAGCGCCGAGGGCAGTACGGAGATCTCCTCCCAGGAGGCGGCGAAATTCTTGTAGACCGCGTCGCGCACCTGTTTAAGTCGGAAGGCGGGCACGCCGTTCTCTTCAAGGAAAACGGCGAGTTTTTTCAGGTCCATGGGATTATTCCGCGGAGGGGGCTTTGGCCGTATCCATCACCTGCGGGGCCAGTATCGGCTGGAAGATGGGGATGTAGATCTCTTTTTGCAGGGATTTGAGGACGGCTTTGTAATCGTAGAAATAGGAGCCGTGCCAGGCGCCGATGCTGCGTATGGTCAGCAGGTCCTGCTTCGCGGCTTTTTTCAGCGGCTTACTGTGCAGTATCAGGTCAATCAGCTGCGGCTCCACTTCGCCCACCGGGCTGTCCACCTGGGTATTGGCGTCGGCCGCTGTTATTTCATTGGACATCATATCGCGCATGGCCCAGATATTGCGCCACTGCGCCGCTATAAGGGGCTTGGAGACCACCTTTTCAAGGTGCTCTTTCTTTATCCCCGCCTTTAGGAACAACTTAACCACGATATTGGCAGGCATCAGCGGCGAGCCCATGGTTATCCAGCGCCCTATCTTCACGTCCGGGCGCGCGCAGCCCAGCCGGTGCAGCGCGGTATGGGAGAGAACGGTGCCCCAACTGTGCGCCAGTATGTATACCGGCCTGCCGGAAGCCTTATAGGTATCGTAAACCTCCGCTATTTTCGCGGCCAGCTCCGGTATCACCGCCTCGCTGTCGTCCGGGTCGCGGGACCAGTGGAAAGGGACCACTACGATATCATGGTCCGCGTAGCCGGGCAGTTCCTTCAGCTTTTCCTCCAGGTAATTGTCCGGTACGCGTATGGCAGGGGCCGGCGGCAGCACATCGCCGTCCTCCAGCATGAAATAATCGCGGTTCATGGCGTCGAAGTCGGCCGCCAGGTCGCTTTCCTTCACATGCTTCTTGGGAAAAAAGAGCTTAATCAGTTTTATGAGATATTTCAGTTCGAAGGGGTCAGGTCCGATCTCGGCGAAACTCAGGCCCGGCACGGTTATGACAATAGGGTCGGGTCCGTGGCCGTCCAAAATAACGTCGGTCAGGGCTTTGAGCGCCGGTACGTTTATGTCCGCGGCCAGGGCCGGGATATCGCCGGCTTTTACGGAGTTGAGCTCCAGGGCCGGCAGCGCGGTGTTGAGGGTGAAAACCGTAAAAACGGCGGTAAGGGCTGTTCTCAGTATTTTCATAAAAGGGCTCCGGAATTATTATATCAACTTTTAAGGTGTTTTGACTTATATCAACACTATGACGGAGAACCGGAGGTTTTCTGCGGCTGGCGTTATTGCCGGGGCCGGCCAGCCCCGCCTTTACCAGGCTAATAGTGATATAATTTTACTCTCGCTTCGCAAACGGAGATAAAATGTCAAAATACCTCATCACCAGCGCTCTTCCCTATGCCAACGGTCCCATACATTTCGGGCATATAGCCGGGGCCTACCTGCCGGCCGATATCTTCTGCCGCTTCCTGCGGCAGAGCGGAGAGGACGCTATCTATATCTGCGGCACCGACGAGTACGGCGTGGCCATAACCATAAACGCCGAGAAAGAGGGCGTCTTGTACCAGAAGTACGTGGACGGGCATCACGCCACTATAAAGGCCTTCTTCGATAAGCTCAATATCCGCTTCGACCATTTCTCGCGCACCACCATTGAGGAGCATAAGCCCATTTCGCAGGAGTTCTTCCTTACCCTGCATAAAAAAGGCCATATACAAGCGGCCGTGGAGCCGCAGTTCTACTGCGCAAAGTGCGCCCGCTTCCTGGCCGACCGCTATGTTTCCGGCTCCTGCCCCAAATGCGGCGCGGATAATGTGCGCGGCGACGAATGCACCAAGTGCGGCGAATGGCTGGACCCGTCGAAGATAGTCAACCCGGTGTGCAAGGTCTGCGGCAGCAAGCCGGAGATCCGCGAGGCTACGCAGTATTTCCTGGACCTGAAGGCCTTCGCGCCGCAGCTCAAGGCCTGGCTGGCTACGAAGACCGACTGGAAGCCCAATGTTAAAAACAAGGCGCTGTCCCTGATAGAGGAAGGACTGGTGAAGCGCTCCATAACCCGCGACCTGGCCTGGGGCGTGCCGGTGCCGCTCGACGAGGCGAAGGGCAAGGTGCTCTATGTCTGGTTCGAGGCGCCGATAGGCTATATTTCGGCCACTATGGAGTGGGCCGCGAAGCAGGGTAAGCCTGAGGCCTGGAAGGACTGGTGGTTCGACAAGGAAACGAAGCTGGTGCATTTCATCGGCAAAGACAATATCATTTTTCACACTATCATCTGGCCGGCCATGCTGATGGGGCAGGACAAGCCCTGGATACTGCCCGATAATGTGCCCGGCAATGAGTTCTATAACCTGGAGGGCAAGCAGTTCTCGAAGTCAGACGGCTGGTACATAGACACGGACGATTTTTTTACCAAGTACGGCGTGGACGCGCTGCGCTATGCCATAGCCTCCAATTCACCGGAGACCTCGGACTCGCAGTTCACCTGGGAGGGCTTCCAGGCCGCCAATAATGAGCTGGCCGACACGCTTGGCAACCTGGTCAACAGGTGCTTCTCCTTTATAAAGAAGAACTTCGACGGGAAGATACCGGTCGCGGGCGAGCTGAAGCCGGAGGATAAGGCGCTGCTGGACAGCTTTGCGCCCGTCTTTGCGGAGGCCGGCAAGTCCTACCGCTCCTACAGGGTGCGCCAGGCGCTGTCGCAGACCATGGCGCTGGCCATAACCGCCAATAAATACGTGAACGATACCGCCCCCTGGACGCTGCGCAAGACGGACATAAAGCGCTGCGCCACCGTGCTGAACGCGGCCTCGCGCGCCATAATAAACTGCGCCATACTGCTTTACCCGGTAATCCCGGACACGGCGCTGAAGATACTGGAAAAGGCCGGGCTGGCTCCGGACGGGAAAGCCCCGGCGTTCAAGCCTTACGAAGGCAGCCTTGATAACACGGCGCTGGGCGCCGACAATACGCTGCTGTTCGCCAAGATCCTCCCCGAGCAGGTAAAGGCCGAGGTTGAAAAGCTCCAGGCCCTCCCGCGGGACGGGAAATAATTACCGGTTATTGTCATGCGGGCGCCGCCTCTTGACACCCCCCCGCAGTGTCTGCTATAATAATATTAAGGTTTAATAATACATGTATAAAAGAAAACAGATATTGGTAAACCGGGGGAGCGAATCCTGTTTCCTGTGGGGCCCCAGGCAAACTGGGAAGACGACTTTGCTTAAAGAGCTGTTCCCGGATTCGCCTTTTTACGATCTGCTCTTGTCGGACCAATATGGCCGGCTCCAGATGCAGCCCTCGTTGCTTCGCCAGGAATTGCTGGCCGATCCGCCAAAAACGCCTGTCATTATTGATGAAGTGCAGAAGATCCCCGCATTGCTTGACGAGATCCAGTGGCTCATTGTCAACCATAGGATCCAGTTCATACTAAGCGGCTCCAGCGCCCGCAAATTGAAGTCCGGCGGCGCCAATCTTCTGGGCGGCCGGGCGCTGCGCTATGAGCTATGCCCGCTGACTTCCGCCGAGATCCCGGATTTTAATCTGCTCAAAGCGCTTAATAACGGCCTTCTCCCCCGGCATTACCTGGCCGGAGATGCCCGGAACCTTTTAGAGGCTTACGTGGGGGAATACCTGAAAGAAGAAATAGCGGCTGAAGCCCTGACCAGGAATATTCCCGCCTTCAGCCGGTTCCTTGAAGCGGCGGCCTTCAGCAACGGCGAAACGGTCAATT
>PEXO01000163.1 GCA_002779045.1 Elusimicrobia bacterium CG08_land_8_20_14_0_20_59_10
GCGGTAGCTCCCTGGGAAAGTATGACGTACCGGCGTGGTGGTTTGAGTGGCCGGTGATAGATTCAGCCCAGTTGGCGCAGCGGTAGCGCGTTCCCTTGACATGGGAAAGGTCACAGGTTCGATCCCTGTACTGGGCACCAGTTTTAGGGCAGCAGGTAGGGCGTAAAAGGATACGGATCCCTCTGCCTGCCGCCGTTATTGTTATGGCCGAAAAAAAACAGGATTGTTCTGTGGAAATGATGAGGCATTCGCTGGCGCATGTGATGGCGCAGGCCGTGGCGGAGCTTTTTCCGGGAGTAAAACTGGCGATAGGCCCGGCCATAGACAACGGCTTCTATTACGATTTTGATTCGGAGCACCATTTTGTCCCCGAGGACCTGCCAAAAATAGAAAAAAAGATGAAGCATATCATCGCGCAGGCCCAGAAGTTCGAACGCTTCGAGCTTCCCCGCGCCGGGGCCCTTAAGCATTTCGGCGATAAAGGGGAGAAGTATAAAGTGGAGCTTATCACCGATCTGCCCGAAGACAGCGTCATCAGCATTTACCGCAACGGTCCCTTTGAAGACCTGTGCAAGGGACCCCACGTTGAGCACACCGGCAAAGTTAAAGCTTTCAAACTCATGTCGATAGCCGGCGCCTACTGGCGCGGCGACGAGAAAAGGCCGATGCTCCAGCGCATCTACGCGGTGGCTTTTGAAACCAAAGAGGAACTGGACGCCTATCTGAAACAGCGGGAAGAGGCCGCCAGGCGCGACCACCGCAAGCTTGGCAGGCAGCTGGACCTCTACAGCATAAACGAGCTGGTAGGGCCTGGCCTGGTGCTGTGGCACCCTAACGGCGCGCGCATCCGCCACGAAATTGAGACCTACTGGAAAGAGGAGCATTTCAAGGGCGGCTACGACCTGGTCAACACGCCGCATATCGGCCGCGCCGGCCTGTGGGAGACCTCCGGCCACCTGGGTTTTTATAAGGACTCCATGTACGCCCCGATGAAGATCGACGACATCGAGTACTACGCCAAGCCCATGAACTGCCCTTTCCACATACAGATCTACCAGAGCAAGTCCCGCTCCTACCGGGACCTGCCGCTCAGGTGGGCCGAACTGGGCACCGTGTACCGCTTTGAGAAAGCCGGCGTGCTGCACGGCCTGCTGCGCGTGCGCGGCTTCACCCAGGACGACGCCCACATCATCTGCACGCCGGAGCAGATAGAGGCGGAGACCATAGAGGTGCTGCGCTTCAGTATGAACATACTCAAGGCCTTCGGCCTTACGGATATAAAAGCCTACCTGGCCACCCGCCCCGAAGACGCCGTGGGCGAACCCGCCCGCTGGGAGGAGGCGCAGAAGAGCCTTATGTCCGCCGTGCAAAAAGAGGGCGTTGCCGTGGAAATGGACGAGGGCGGCGGCGCCTTCTACGGCCCCAAGATAGACCTGAAGGTGAAAGACGCTATCGGCCGCGAATGGCAGATGACCACCATACAGTTCGACTTCAACGAGCCGGAACGCTTCGGCATGGAATACACCGGCGCCGACGGGCATAAGCACCGGCCGTATATGGTGCACCGCGCGCTGCTCGGTTCGCTGGAGCGTTTCTTCGGCATACTTATAGAACATTTCGCCGGCCATTTCCCGCTGTGGCTCGCTCCCGTGCAGGCGAAAGTGCTGAACATCACCTCGCCCGAGGAAGACTACGCCGCGGAGGTCGTCGCAAAATTGAAAAGCGCCGGCCTGCGTGTCGCCTCCGATCTCCGCTCCGACACCATCTCCGCCAAGATCAGGGACGCCTCCCTGGAGAGGATCCCCTACCTGTTCATACTGGGTAAAAAAGAAAAGGAAGGCTCCACCGTTTCCCTGCGCGTGAAGGGCGGTAAAAACCTCTTCGGCCTGAACCTTGACGAGGTTATTGCGAACCTGAAAAAAGAGGCGGCCGAAAGGCTGCTTAACGCTTCCTATACCTGAAATGGCCTCAATCCCCGCGACTTTCAGGCTCACCGGCTCCAAGACTCTGTACTTCCTGACGCTTACACTCTGCTTTTCGCCGTTCCCCGCCGGCGGCTTTGCCCAGCAATCCGCCCTGAGCGAAGATGAGGCTATTTTCCAGGACCTTTCCCAGCTTCACCGCGCCGCGGCCGACCGGACGGCCGTAATAGACGCCTTTACCAAATTCCTTAAAATGTACCCCAGAAGCCCGCGCGCCCCGGACGCCCAGTTCATGCGGGGCGAGGTCTATATGGCCAATGGGCTGGAACTTAAGCTGGCCGAAAAGTCAGACAAAACAACACCCGCCGCCGGCGCGGGTTCACCGGCAGCGGCGGCGTTGGGTAACGCCGTCAAAGCCTACCAGGACCTGCTTGATGATTATAAGCGATCGGGCCTTGAGTCCAGCGCCCAGTACCGCCTGGGGGAAGCTTTTTATAACCTGGGCGACTGGCAGCGCGCCATAAAAGAGTTCGCCAGGGTGGAGGAAAAATACCCTAAAAGCTACCTGGTCCCGGAAAGCCTGCTCGGGCTAGCCTGCGCCGATATCGCGCTGAACGATTTTCCCGCCGCCCGGACCGTCATGAACCGCCTTGAGGGAGCTTATCCCGCCTACGCGCGGGACCCGGTGTTCATGTTCGTCAAAGCTTCCCTGGAACTGGATAGTAAAAATTACAAGGCCAGCCAGAAACTGTTCGCACAGCTTGACACGCCGGAAGCCAGGTTCTTCCTGGGCAAGGCCTATATTTACGAGGGCAAGACCTACATAGCGGCCGGTGTTTTCGAGTCGCTGCTTAAAGACCATCCCTTAACCGAGCTGGGGGAGGAGGTTGAATTTCTCGGCGCCGATTCTTTCTTTTATGCCAGGGATTACGACGGGGCCATCGCGAAATACCGGGATTTCCTGAACAACCATCCGTCTTCGAAACTTAAGAATGCGGCTGTCTTCCGCATCGGAGCCTCGCTGTTCAGTAAGAAGGATTATGCCGGCGCCCAGGCTAATTTCCGGGACATAATAGACAGGAGCCCGCGGGATCCGTTCGCCCCGCTCGCGCAGTATTTTATCGCCGAATCCTATCTTGAAAACAAGCAGACCCAGAGCGCGTTTTTTGCCTACCAGAAGCTTACGGGGGAGGACCCCGGCGATAGCGTTTCCCCGGCCACCCGCTATAAACTGGCCTGGTGCCAGTATCTCCTGAAGGACTATCTGCCGGCCGCCCGCGCGCTTGAGGCTTTCCCCGTTACCTACCCCGGCCATGTGCTCGCCCCGAACGCGCTGTATCTTGCCGGCCATGCCTGGCTGGCGCTCGGGCGCCGCGCGGACGCCATCAAGGCTTTCCAGGGCGCGATGGACCTCGCCCCGTCAAGCGAAACAGCCGAAACTTCGCTTTTTATGATCCTGAAGACCGAATATGAAAGGGAAAATTACAACAGCATTCTTACTTCCTACCAGTTCATCTTCAAGTCTCTCCCTCCGTCGGCTTCGAAGTGGCGGGCCTTAAGCCTTATCTACGTGGCCGAAGCTAATATGGCCCTGAACTTTATAGACGAGGCGCGCGACATTTACAACAGCGTCGTCCTGACCTACCCTAACTACGCCGCCGCTGTTTATGCCGAGGAAGGGCTGTTGTGGTGCTCCGCGCTGGCGGGCGATCCCGGGGCCGCCGTGAAGGCCGGGGAAAAGCTTAAGGCGCTCGAGGCGAACTTCCCCGATCTCCGGCCGTCCAATGCCGTGGACGACATGGCCATAGCGGACAGCTATTTCAACCGGAAGGATTTTGAGTCCGCCTACCAGCTTTATGAAAGATTCGCCGCTGATAACGCCCAGAGTCCCCACGCCGCGGCCGCGCTTTACCGGGCGGGACTGGCGCTTTACCATCTGCGCTATTACAGCCAGGCCGTGGAGTTGTGGTCGAAGCTTTCGGTAAATTACCCGGAGGCTCCCGAGACCGAACGGGCTGATTTCCAGAGCGCCGACACCTGGTTCAGGGCGCAGAAATACGCGGACGCGCTCAACATCTATAACGCTATCATCGCCAAATATCCGGGCAATGCCCAGACATCGCTGGCATACCTGCGGCTGGCGCAGATACAGTACAACCTGAACGCCGACGATAAAGCGCTTGAACAGGTGCGTGCCGTGGTAAAAAAATTTCCCGGGTCCACGGAAGCCTTTGACGCTCTGGACCTGGCCGAAGCGCTGTTCGACCGCAATCCCGCAATGGATTTTAAATCGTTTTTGCTCGACCTGGCGGACGCGGCGCCGCGAAACAAAACCTCCGGCGAGGCTCTGTTCAGGCTAAGCAGAAGGCTTTTCGAGCAAAAAGATTATGCCGGCGCCGTCAAGAACCTTAAACAATTCAGCGTGGATTACATAGACCACGCCTCGATCAAGGACGCGCAGTTCTACCTGGGCGAGGCCGATTTCCAGAATGGCGACATGCGCGACGCCGCCAGGGTCTTTAGCCGCTTCACTACCAATTACCCCGCGGCCAAGGAACATCCGAGGGCCCTGTTCCGGCTCGGCAACGCCTCCTTTAATCTCAAGCGTTACAAGGCCGCCGTCACGGCCTATGCAAAACTGGCCGGACTTTACCCGGACAACGAATATATAAAACCGACGCTTTTTAACCTGGCGCTTGCCTATAAGAACACGGGCGACGGAGACAAAGCTGAGGAAACTTATCGCAGGTATTACGCGCTGTCGGCCGGATCCGCCGAGGGGCTCTCCGCCCTGTGGGAGATCTTCAATATACGCAAGGACAAAGCCGACCCCGCCGGCGCTTTAGCTGTCCTGACCGAA
This sequence comes from Elusimicrobia bacterium CG08_land_8_20_14_0_20_59_10, assembly GCA_002779045.1. GTDB lineage: Bacteria > Elusimicrobiota > Elusimicrobia > Elusimicrobiales > UBA9959 > UBA9959. Next base: position 4,783 of record PEXO01000163.1, read on the forward strand.
ATATACGACGAAGCCCCGGGGCAGGAAGACGCCCTTGAAGCCCTTTACCAGCTGGGCGCCGTGAGCCTTGAAAATAAGCGGGCCGGGGAGGCCCGGGGCTACTGGGAAAAGCTGGCCCTGCGCAAACCCGCCGGCAGCGCGTGGCGTCTGCAGGGGCTGGTCAAGCTTGGCGAGCTGTACGAAGCGGAAAAGAATTACCGCGAGGCGGCCAGGGTTTATGAAGATATAGCCGCCAACGCTTCAACGCCGGACGTGGCTAAAGCCGCCGCCGAGCGGGCCAAAAGCCTAAGGGCTATGCCCCAGCCGCCGGCTCCGCAA
>PEXO01000005.1 GCA_002779045.1 Elusimicrobia bacterium CG08_land_8_20_14_0_20_59_10
GTTTTACCGGCGCCGACGGACAGCCTGTATTTTTCACCTGTCATCATTACAATGACGGCATACTTGAGGTGGTGGGGGGAAACCCGCTCAGCTACCACAACCTGAGGACGGACGAGATCCCCGCGGACCTGAAAGCGGCCGGCCTGGCTGCCCTGCAGGCTTTTGGACTGAAAAAGAGTTTTTTTCACATAGAATTCTTCCGCGTGAACGGGGTCTGCTTCGGCCTTGAGATAAACGCGCGGCCCCCCGGCGTGCTGACCATGGACATGATCAACCATTCAAAAGGGATAGACTGCTGGGACCTTTACGCGCGGATGTGCGCGGGAGAAAAAACCGGCGCGCGGTTCGCGCGTGACCTGGTGTGCACCTACGCGGCGCGCGTCTTCAGCCGTTCCTACCGCCTTTCCCACTACGAACTCCTGCGCCGGTACGCCAAAGAAATAGTCCTGCATATGCCCATGGACAGCAAGGTGATGGGGGACTACGCGTACCTCGTGCTTACCGAAGACCAGCAGCAACGGGCCGAGATCCTGCAGCAGATAGCGGCATAAGTCCGCCGTGCTCCCCGGATCCGCCCTCGCCCGGGAATTGTTGAGCCCGGTAACTACCAATAAAAGAACACCGGCCCTCCGCCGGGCGGGAACTGCCGCCTGAAGGTTAGGAAGCGTAACGACCGAAATGAAAAAAAGGCGCCAGGGTCGTTTCATATATGTACCGGGTCGGTTCCTGGAAAGAAAAACGAAAGCTCGCATCCGGCAAACCCGGGGATCATGCCATCAGCTGGGTCTATGAAAAAGACCGACAATTGCTCTTATTCCGGAGGTTGCCGGTCGGGGGAGAGGAAAAGAGACGGCGGGTGGATACCCGGTACGGGAAGCTCAGGGCGCGGAGAAGAAACGGTGCAGGTAGAGGCCGGTCTCTTTGGCCTTTCCGCGCCAGGAATATTCCAGCCGGGCGGAAAGGCCGCTGCCCAGTGAGTAAGAAGTTCCGGCGCTGCCCGCCCAGAGAGGGCGGCCGTCGCCCATGGGATAGGCCAGGTAACGCGCTTCGCACAAGAGGCGCAGCGGCCCGTTCTCAGCCAGGACCCCGGCCTTGAGGCCCGCCCCTGCCCGCCAGCCGGAGTTAAGCGCCGGTCCGAACGAGCTGTTAGCGACCGCCATGGCGTACCAGACCTGGCGCATGGCCCCGTCCAGTTCCGCGGCCGGTCCGTAGCCGAAATTCATATCCCAGACGGCGGCCCGGCCGCTTTGCCGCCCTGTTTCGCCGGCCTGTTCCACTCCGGCCGAAAGCTCCCAGGACCCGCTCCGCGTCCAGTCGTCCCAGGGGGTCAGGCTTACAATATGTAAAAGTGCGGCCTGCTTAAAGTAAAGCCTGTTATAGCGCTTCTCGTAGCGCAGACGGAAGGCCCCGTTCTCAAGCGCCGAATCGGGCAGATAGCCGGCCGGCTGGTCCAGCAGGTCACTCCCCGCCAGGCGCCCCTGCAGTTCATAGGCCGCCCCGTTCTTCAGGGAGGCTATGCCCGCCCCGGCCCGCAGACTTTCATGTATGCCCAAAGGGGAAGCCGGCCGTTGGGGCCCGCCGGTAAAAGCCGCTTTTCCCAGGAAAGCCCGCGCTTTTTCCAGCGGCGCCGCCGACCTGGCATATGCCGCGGCGCTGATGCGGCCGGAATAGTAAACCCAGTCCAGGTAGTCAGAAGCGGTCTCAAGAACGTTCGCCCCGTGCCAGGCGTTCATGTTTTCAAGCTTTTTCAGAGCAGCCGGCTGGTCTCCGCGGACCAGTTCGTGGACGGATGCGGTTTCGCCCATATAAAGCTGTTCGCGTTTCCAGGAAACCGTTTTCCATAAAGGCGGACGCCACACCGCGTTTTTTTCCGCAGCCTCCGTAACCGCCGCCCTGGCGGCGTCCAGGGGGGTGACCCAGGCATGAAAACGAGCGGAGGCGGCGGAGGTCTGCCGGGCCGTATCCAGGAGACGCAGCATCCGCCAGGCGCAATTGCGCGTGAAAGGCTTCCAGGTAAAAGAAGCCTTTTCCAGCTCCCACAGGCGCCTCAGCAGTCTTTCCTGTTCCTCCCGCGACAAGCCAAGGGGGAATTCCCACTGACCCCGGATAGCTATCCCGGGATAGGCCTTCCGCGTCCCCGAAGCCGCAAACACCGAGAACCCGCACTGCTGCCCGCCGGTCAGCGCCCTGGCGGCCGTGAAGAAAAGATTTTCATCACGGAAGGAGGGACGGCAGGCTATAATGCCGTCCTTTTCTTCCCCGTCCTGCCCGCGGCCCTTCAGCCGCAGGAACAGGTCGCCGTGAAAAGCCGCCGGCCGCCGCAGGTCCCCGGACGCAAAGACCAGGCTGGCCGTCTGGGTGGAAAGACCTGCTTTCCAGTCTTCGAATTTCGCGCAGGGCGGCCGTGGGAAGGCAAAAGCGGGTATCCCGAACTTTTTCCTCAGCCAGCGGTAGCGTTCGGGAAACAGACATTCTGGACCGTCGTCGGGTTCACCCTCGTAAAATAGCCCGTCTATGGCGGCTTCAAGCTCAAGACGCGGGCTGATGGAGCCCCACTTCGCCAGGAAAAATCCCGGGTTTACCACGGAACTTCGTAAGCGGCCGAACAGGTTCTTTTCGTAATACATCAATTCGAACCAGCGCGGATCCTCCCAGGCCCTGACTTTTACGGCCGCCTGCCTTATGGTCAGCCGCTGCAGCTCGTGCTCCGGAGTTGCGGCGCGGGAGCAGCCGGGGGCAAGCATGCCCGCGGCCCAGAGAGAGATAAAAAGAGTGAAAAAGATTTTTTCCACCGGGATCCCGGTTTTATGCATTATATCCCCGGCCGCACAGCATGGCGGCGTTCCATATTCTGATTATACAAAAGTGCCGTCCTTCCCCGTAGCCGGCGCGTCCCATATATGGGCCCCTGGCAAAAATGCTATACTTGAAATGTTCCCTTCAGAAATTTTCACAATCATACTTTAAGGAGACTAGTATATATTATGTCTAAAAAGCCGACAGCAATGGATGGAAACACCGCGGTGGCGCATGTGGCCCACGCCACCAATGAAGTTATAGCCATATATCCGATAACCCCTTCTTCGGTTATGGGGGAAATATCGGACGCCAAGTCCGCCAAGGGTGAAAAGAACATCTGGGGGACCGTCCCCACGGTGATAGAACTGCAGTCCGAAGGCGGCGCGTCCGGAGCCGTGCACGGCGCCCTTACCGCCGGCGCGCTTACTACCACTTTTACCGCCAGCCAGGGACTGCTGCTGATGATCCCGAACATGTGCAAGATAGCAGGCGAGCTGACCAGCACCGTATTCCATGTCAGCGCGCGCGCCGTGGCCTACCACGCCCTTTCCATATTCGGCGACCATAGCGACGTGATGGCCTGCCGCCAGACCGGCTGGGCCATGCTCGCTTCCGCCAACCCGCAGGAGGCCATGGATTTCGCGCTGATAGCCCAGGCCGCCACGCTCAAGACCCGCGTGCCTTTCCTGCATTTCTTCGACGGTTTCCGCACCTCCCACGAACTGAACATGGTAGAAGCGCTCTCGCACGAGACCATGCGCAGCATGCTCAGCGAGAAACTGATAGCCGAGCACAAATCCCGCAGCCTGAACCCCGAACACCCCGTGGTGCGCGGCACCGCTCAGAACCCGGACGTATTCTTCCAGAGCCGCGAGGCCTGCAATAAGTTCTACGCGGCCGCCCCCACCATGGTGAAGGAAGCTATGGGCCAGTTCGAGAAGCTGACCGGCCGCAAGTACGGCCTGTTCGATTACGTGGGCGCGCCCGACGCCGACAGAGTGGTGGTGGTGATGGCCTCCGGCGCCGACGTCGTAGAGGATAGCGTCAACCACCTGGTCAAGACCGGCGCCAAGGTAGGCGTGCTGAAAGTGCGCCTCTACAGGCCCTACTCCGAAGTTGACTTTATAAAGTCCCTTCCCAAGACCGTTAAATCCATTGCCGTGCTGGACCGCACCAAGGAGCCCGGCTCCCTGGGCGAGCCGCTCTACCAGGACGTGGTAACCGCCTGCGCCGGCGCCTACAAGGCCGGCGCGCTGAAAGAGCTCCCCTTGATAGTCGGCGGCCGCTACGGCCTGGGCTCCAAGGAATTCACTCCTGCCATGGCAAAAGCCGCCCTGGACAACCTCTCCGCCAAGAAGCCGATGAACGGCTTCACCGTGGGCATCAAGGACGACGTGACGAACCTGAGCCTGGAGTATGACGACAAGTTCACCACCGAACCCGCGGACACCTTCCGCGCTCTGTTCTTCGGCCTGGGTTCGGACGGCACCGTGGGCGCCAACAAGAACACCATAAAGATCATCAGCGAAGAGACCGGCCAGTACGCGCAGGGCTACTTCGTCTACGACTCAAAGAAAGCCGGCTCGATGACCGTCTCCCACGTGCGCTTCGGCAAGAATTACATCAGGGCGCCGTACCTGGTCAGCAAGGCCCGTTTCATAGGCTGCCACCAGTTCAGCTTCCTTGAGAAGTACGAGATGCTGGGCAAAGCCGAGGACGGAGGCATTTTCCTGCTCAATAGCCCGTTCGAGGCAGGCGAAGTCTGGGATAAACTGCCCATTGAGGTCCAGCGGGACATAATAGCGAAGAAACTTAGGGTTTATATCATCAACGCCTCAAAGATAGCCGAGGAAACCGGGATGGGCGCGCGCATTAACGTGATCATGCAGACCGCCTTCTTCGGCATCTCCGGTGTAATCCCCAAGGACGAGGCCGTGGCGGCCATCAAGAAGGCCATCAAGAAGACCTACGCCGGCAAGGGCGAGGAGGTCGTCAACAAGAACTACGCGGCCGTGGACCAGACCCTGGCCGCCATACAGGAAGTGAAAACGGGCAAGGCCGATTCCAAGATAGCGCGTTCCTGCGCGGTGGAAGGCTTCCCGAAGTTCGTGCGCGAAACGCTCTGCGAGATGATCGCTTTCCGCGGGGACGAACTGCCGGTGTCCGCCATGCCGGTGGACGGCACTTTCCCTACCGCCACCTCCCAGTACGAAAAGCGCAATATAGCGCTGGAAACCCCGGTCTGGGA
>PEXO01000165.1:0-1860 GCA_002779045.1 Elusimicrobia bacterium CG08_land_8_20_14_0_20_59_10
AAGTACCAGCACGCTGCGATGCGCGGGAGCAAGCTGGTAGGGCAGGTCGTAAGCCTGCCGGCCTTTAAGGATCCCGGCCTTTTGTCCGGGGCTATAGCGGTCAGGGTCCATTGTGCCGTGAGGCTGGTAAAAATCGTGGTTTACACTGACCGCATAGGTGGGCGGATCCTGCATATCCCGGAGGTCCGGCTTCGCCTCCCGGAGCGCCGGCGACCTATTACCCTGGTAGCGGTAATCGTGGCTCATTTCGCGCACGGTAATGTAATAATACGGCGACCAGACGGCGTTGGGGTCGTTGGAGCGTACTACGCAGAACAGCACCAGCGCCAGCAGCGGCACGAAAAGAGGCCATTTTCTGACGGGCAGCAGCAGCAGTATCGTCAGCAGCACAAAGCCCATTCCGAGCGCCGGCGAAAAGAAATTAAGCGAGAACAGCCCGAAGCACACCGTTCCGGCCAGGCTTCCGCCCAGGTCCCAGGAGTAAGCGTGCAGGGGAGGCAGGGTTTCAAACAGGGAACCGATCCTCTGCCCCAGGGGAACAAAAACACCGGCGTTGGCCAGAAAGATAGCGATCAGGCTCAGGTAGCCCGCAAGCCTGGGAGCCTGGGAAAAGAACCGGTGTTCCGCCAGGCTGCCCGGCAGGGTCAGCTGCCTGGACAGCAGAAGGACACCGACACTTACCAGGAGCAGTACGGGCAGCCAGGAAAACAAGGACTTCCGCGCGCCGGCGAGCATGGCCCCTATCCCCAGTCCCAGGAAAGAGCTTATCAGCATCAGGTTCGCATAATAGGCCACCATCCGGACAACTGACGGGGCCCAGCGGATGACCATAAGCTCAAGGAAAAGGGCCAGGAACGAGAGCAGGAATAATTCCAGCCCGTGGCGCACAGCGGTACTTCCGGGCTTAAGAATTAAGGCAATAGGCGTCTGTGCGGGTTCATCGTGGTTCATAAACCTTTTCTCAACGGTTCAGGTAAGGATCAGCCGCCGCGCAGGATGCCTGCGGCGGCTTCAAGGCCTTCTTTCACGCTTTCTTCCATGAAGGAATATTTCCAGGCGCCGTAGCGGCCTATGGACCGGGCTTTGCGTATTTTCAGCCAGTCGAAGATGACCGGCAGCGCCTTCGCCCTCTCGCGGTTGTAGATCACATAAGCGCAGGGGATCTTAAGCCAGAGCTTTTCCACCACCTGGGAGGAGCTCTTTATAAGGCCGCAGGCTTTAAGGCCCCTTATGGTCTCCGTTTCGGCCGCGGCCAGGTCCAAAGCCCGCCCGTCGGTGGCTATTTCAATATAGAAGGAAGCCAGGCCGTGCGGGGCGAGGCGCCTTGAAAAGTTGGTGGCTATGCCGGCGCGGTAGAACGGGAAGCGCCCTTCCGGGAAATAGCCCCAGTGCATGGGGCTGCGCACGCCTTTCACCCCCAGGTTGAGCACGTAGACGGTATTGTGCCGCAGCGAGGCCGCGGCTTTCCTGACCGCGGCCGGCGCGTCAACCGTGCGGGCGATGAATTCGTTCAGCGGCGAGGTGTTTATCAGGCGGCCAAAGCGCACCGGGCCGAAATGGCGGATGACGGCTTCGCGTTTCTTCAGGTTCACGCTTTCAACTTCCAGTCCCAGGCGCAGGCCGCGCGAGGTTATGGCGAGCGCCGTGGACAGCGAGCCTATGCCGCCGTGCCTGGGGTAATAAAAGACCGTATTGTAGCCCATGGTCCCGGTTTTTTCGCCGTAGGCGCCGTTTATTATCTCCTCCGGCCTGGGGAGCGGGACGAAAGGGGCGCACCACTCGGTGGTGAGGCGTTCCAGTGGGTATTGCCAGAGCTTGGCATTGTAGGGCAGCATGAAATGCCTGGAGATGCCGGTTCCG
>PEXO01000165.1:2066-2208 GCA_002779045.1 Elusimicrobia bacterium CG08_land_8_20_14_0_20_59_10
CGCGTCCAGTATCAGCCTGGTGGTCCCGGGCCAGCGCAAATGCAGCAGATGGCCGGAATAATCAAAATGAAAGCCGCCTTTTTTTATAGTGGCGGCCAGGCCCCCGGGGCGGTTCCCGCGCTCGGCTATCAGGTAGTCCTGT
>PEXO01000165.1:2217-2366 GCA_002779045.1 Elusimicrobia bacterium CG08_land_8_20_14_0_20_59_10
AGGCCTTTCGCCGCCGCAAGTCCGGCCAGGCCTCCGCCGATAATAAGTGTTCCGGTTTCCAGCATTTCACTTATATTATACCAATAGACGGAAGGCCGGGGGGGGGGACAAGGGCCGGTGCAAGGGCGTGAATTAGTATAATATCGAAG
>PEXO01000165.1:2376-5034 GCA_002779045.1 Elusimicrobia bacterium CG08_land_8_20_14_0_20_59_10
GCAGCCAAGGTGATCGTGAACTACGAGCCCAAAATTACCATCCTGACCCCTTTCCCGCCGGGGAAGAACTACGAAAAGATGCTTTCTTCGCTGGGCGCGCTTGATTACCCGGCGGAGAAGATGGAAGTGATAGTGGTGGAGGGCCGCCAGCCTTCACAGCAGCGCAACCGGGGAGTGGAGGCGGCCGGCGGCGAGATAATCTATTTCCTGGACGACGATTGTGAGCTGACCCCCGACCTGCTGCGCAAGGTGATGCGCCATTACGGCAACCCGGAGGTGAAGGCCGTAGCCGGGATAGCCATGGCGAAGAAAGGTTCCCCCGCGATCTCGATAGCGTCGCATATGGTGCTGGGCTCCGTTTTCGGCGGCTGCACCATACGGGTGAAGTACCGGCCGGTGGGAAAGCTGCGCGAGGCCAACGACAAACATTTCCTGCTCTGCAATGCCAGCATCCGCAGGGAGGTGTTCCTGGCGGAGGGGGGCCTGCGGGAGGACCTGTACCCGGGAGAGGAGAACGAATTCTTCCGGCGGCTGCACGCGAAGGGCTATGCCATGCTCTATGACCCGGAGGCGGTGGTGCACCGCAACTGGCGCAGTACCCTGGGCGGCTATATCAAGGCCATCTTTATCTATGGCCGGGCCAAGGTGGACCAGGGCTTCGAGCATTACCAGCTGCCGGATTATCTTTTCTTCATCCCGCTTCTTTTCCTTTTTTACCTGCTGGCGCTGCCTTTTTTGCCGTGCTGTCCGTACCGGGCACCCCTCGCCCTGTACATGCTGCTGCTGATCTTCTTCAGCCTGCAGGAGACCATTGTTTCCAGATCCCACATCGGTCTGCTGACCTTTATTTTGTTCCCGCTTCTTCACCTCTCGTTCGCGGCGGGGATCATCTGGGGGTTCTTCAGCAAAATAAGACCCCGTGCCGGCAAAGTCCCGGTCACCGTCCGCATCCTTAAAGCCTTCGGTGAAACACAGCTCTCCGGTCATCACACAGGGCAATAAAGCATAAAAAAACCTCGGGCTCAAAACCTTGTGGTCGTGAGCCCGGATAAAGCCCGCACAGTCCTTTTATTTCCGGGCCAGGATGTGGCCTTTTACCAGGGTTTTGAAGCCGCGCAGGGCCAGGGAGACGTCACGCAGGGAACGCAGCGCGGCGAGGCGGGTGAAGATGAAGCGCCAGCTGAAATAGGTGCCCTTCCAGGCCTCCAGGTAAAGCTTCTCTATCTCTTCCTCCGACAGTTCGCAGTTCTTCATCGTCGGGGAAAGCATGTCCCATTTCTCCCATTCCCCGTCGTTGAAACGCAGCCAGCCCTTCTGGCGCGCTTCGGCGTAAAGCGCCGTGCCCGGGTACACTATCGGCACCGAGAACTGCACCTCGTAGGGGTCCAGCCCGCGGACGAAATCTATAGTGGCCTGCATGTCCTTTTTCGTCTCCCAGTAAAAGCCTATCATGATGGTGGCGTGGGTGAAGACGCCGGTCTTGCGGCAGGCTTTGAACGCTTCGCGCACCTGCTCCACCGTGTAGCCCTTGCGGATGATGTCCAGCGTCTTCTGCGAAGAGCTCTCCACTCCGAACTTTATCATGCGGCAGCCCGCCCGCCTCATCAGGGCCAGCATCTCCTCGTCCACGTCCGCCACGTGCCCGTTGCAGCTCCACACCACCTTGATGCCGCGTTTAATTATCTCGTTGCAGAAGTCCTTTACCCAGACGCGCGGCTTGGTGAAAGTGTCGGTGTCGATGAAGAGCTCCTGCACGTCGTATTTCTTTATCAGCTCTTCCAGCTCCGCGATAACATTGGGCACGCTGCGCAGGCGCAGGCGGCCGTTGTAGAGCATCTGCGGCCACGAACAGAAAGTGCAGCGGTAAGGGCAGCCGCGCCCCGTCATCACGTACATGAAGCGCGGGTACAGGCGCCAGGCCTCGTGGTACTCCTGCCAGGGAATTATCTCCCTGTTTATCATCGGGATGGAATCCAGGTCCGCCAGCAGCTCGTAGGGGCCGTTGTTCCTTATCTCCGCCCCTTCGCGGTAATAGGTGCCTTTGGGCAGGTCCTTCCTGTCGCGCAGGTGCAGCGCTATCCCCAGCATCCCCAGGTCGAAATCGCCCCCGGTGATGACGAAATCCGTCAGGCTGTTCTTCATCGTCTCGTCGGGCAGCACGCTTACGTGGTCGCCGCAGGCCGCCACCTTCAGGGCCGGGAATTTCTCTTTTATCATGCCGACGGCCTTCCAGTTATCCTTTACCACCGGCGTTTTCGTCTCGAAAACCAGCAGGTCGGGCTTGAATTCGGCGATTATCCCCAGGAAATCCTCCATAGAATGCCGTCTCATCACGGAGTCTACGTATTTAACTTCAAAGCCGTTGTTTAAAAGCTGGGTGGCTCCCGAGGCCAGGATGACCGGGTAGATGGATTCCTCGTCGGCGCGCGGCTTGGCGAAGCGCTGCTGGCTGATGGGGATGTATTTGCCCGCGGAGAGCGACGGCAGGTATGAGATTAGTACGCGCATTGAAATATCCTCCCTGAATGTCCGGGAACCGCTATATTATAGGATTTATAGGAACGATCCGTCCGGCAACTTCCGGCTGAAGCCGCCTGGAGGGCCGGCCGGGTAAATTCCCGGAGCTCTTGCGCGGGGGAAAGAAGATAAACCGGAAAA
>PEXO01000025.1 GCA_002779045.1 Elusimicrobia bacterium CG08_land_8_20_14_0_20_59_10
TTTCCAAAGCTAAAAGCGCACATTTACCCCTTTAAAAAAAATGGCTCATGACGAGTTGCTATGGGTTGCCTCCCCAGAGATACCATGGGAGCATTTCTTTGTCCGGGAGCCGGTTATGAAACGCGCATATGAGCAGCGTCGCGGTTGTAACGGACTTTAATGATCTCCGCCATCACGGACACCGCTATCTCGCCGGGGGTTTTCCCGCCGAGATTCAGGCCTATGGGTGCGTGTACGCGCCGGTCCTTTGCCGGGAAAATTTTCTGTCCGCCCATTATGCGGAAAACTTCTTTCACTTTTTTCGCGCTGCCGATCATGCCTATATAGGCGGCCGGTGTTTTCATGGCCTCCTCAAGGCTTTCCCTGTCCAGCGCGTGACCGCGTGTGACGATGACCACATAAGTGTTTTCGTCTATCCCGGCCCCCGGCACGGCCTTATCCGGCTTCTCCGTTATTATCCTAAAGGCGTTGGGGAAACGCTCCTCGTTGGCGAATTCTACCCGGTCGTCCGCCACAGCGTAAGGGTAGCCTGCCAGGCGCGCAGCCTCGGCGATTTTCACCCCCACGTGGCCGGCCCCTATTATCAGCAGCTTCACAGCATCCCTATAAATGTCTATAAAAATTTCCATCCGGCCAATGCAGATCGCGCCTGTATTCCCTTCCGGTGTCAGGTCAAAGATGAATTTTCCTCCCCCACCCTTTTTCAGGCAATCCAGCGCTTGTTTTATGGAAAGCGCCTCCAGATTTCCCCCGCCCACGGTTCCGCGTATGGAGCCGTCCCCGAAAACCAGCATCTTGGCCCCGGCCTCCCTGGGGGTTGAGCCGTCCGCCGATATTACCGTCACGAAAGCCGCCGCGCGGCCTTCGTCAATGGCCTTTGAGAGTTCCTTTATCACGTTCCGGGCTTCGTTCATAAATTCTCCTATTCTACTTGTTCCTGAATTGCGTCGCTTCGCTCCACCCCGTACATCCCGCAGGAAAATGCGTCGGGATTATACCAACTGCCGGACAGTAGTTTGGCTCGGGCGCGGCAGCCTCCGCGGCATTTGGCAAAATGGGCGCAGGCTTTGCATTTTTCAAGTTTTTCCCAGTCAAAATCCGCCGCTATTGCCCCGCTGTCGGAATATTCCCGGTATACGCGTTCCAGCGGCTTAACCGGGAGATCGCCCATGTCCTCCCCGATATTCTGGAAATAATGGCAGGCGTAAACCTTACCGGCCGCCGATATATAGCATTGCCCTATCCCGGCGTTGCAGTAGAAATTGCGGCTGCCGGCCAGGCGTGTAAAAACATCCTCGTTCTCGTCCCCGCCCGATATTAGGCCCTTGTGGAAAAGGTCTTTAACCTTAGCGGCCGACAACCCCAGGCCGGAGGGAGCGTTTTTTGCCCTGCCTATGGGCATTACCGGGGAGAACCTGACTCCGGATGCTCCCAGTTCTCCGAGGCAGAAATCCTTGAAGTCTTCCACGCATCCCAATGTGCTATCCTGCACCATCGCGGTTATAAAAACCGGCACTTTCCAGGAGATAAAAAGTTTTATTCCGTTTACCGCTTTTTTAAAAGTCCCTGATTTTCTCCTTGGTTGTTTTAGTTCACTGCTTCTCCGCTTCAATATCTCGTCATTCCCTTCTCAATTTTTTCGGCCCAGGCGTCCACACCGCCCTTGAGCACGCAAATATTTTTAAAACCCTTCTCCCGGAGGACGCGGAAAGCCTTTGCTGATTTGCTCTGGCCTTTACAGTAAAACACAAGATCGTCGTCCGGCTGGAACCCCGCTCCGTTCTTAACAAGCTCGTCAAAATCCACCCAGGTATCGCCCTTGATGTGGCAGAGATCATGTTCCCAGGCGTAGCGCAGGTCCAGCACGCGCGGCAGCCCCGCACAGTCCAGCCGCGCCTTCAGCTCTTCCGGCGTGATAAGTTCTACCGCAAGCGAGTTTATGAATTTTTTATCCAGCCGCATCCTGGCGCCGCAGACGGGGCAGTCCTCCCGTTTTTTTAGTTCAATGACATTGAAATCCGATGACCGGAAATCCAGCATCGCGAATTTGCCTTTCAAGGTTTCAAAACCCAGTATCAACTTCAGGACTTCCAGCGCCTGCATGGAGGCCACGGCTCCGGCGGCCGGTCCCATCACGCCGGCCTCTGCGCAAGCCTGGTTTTCCATGGACTCCGCATCGGGACAGAGACAGCCCAGGCAGGGGCCGACGCATGGGTCGAAAACCGCCAACTGTCCCTCAAATTGGTAAACCGCCCCGTGCACATATGTCTTCCCAAGCGCCAGGCAGGCTTTGTTTATAGCGGAGCGCGTCATAAAATTGTCGGTGCAGTCGGCGATATAATCATAACGCTCAATCGCGCCACGGGTGTTCTCAGCAGTCAGCATCCCTTCGTGCGCGTTCACCGTTACTTCCGGATTGATCTCCAGCAGGCGCCGTTTCGCCAGTTCAGTCTTAACCCCGCCTATATCCCCGGTCCCATAGAGGAACTGCCGGTGCAGGTTGGAAAGCTCCACCGGGCCGAAATCAAACACGCCGAGTTCCCCCACACCGGCCCCCGCCAGGTATTCAAGCACCAGCGCCCCCAGCCCACCCGCGCCGATAACGGCGACCTTGGCAGCCTTGAGCTTTTCCTGTCCCGCAGGCCCCAGCTCCGGGATGACAAGCTGCCGTGAATATCTGACCAGTTCGTTCCTGGATAATGCCATAAATTCAAGCCTTCAGAGCGCGCGCCAGGTCCCTTATCAGATCTTCCGGGTTTTCTATACCGACCGAGAGGCGCACCAGCCCGGCGGTTATTCCCCGCTTAAGGCGTTCCTTCTCCGGTATAGCCGCGTGGGTCATCGTCGCCGGGTAGCAGGCCAGCGATTCGACACCGCCCAGGCTTTCGGCCAGCGTGAATATTTTAAGCTTCTTAAAGAATGAGTCCGCGGCTTTACGTCCGCCTTTCAGCTCGAAACTGACCATGCCGCCGAAGCCGGTCATCTGTCTGGCGGCGAGGACGTGGCCAGGATGTTCTTCAAGGCCGGGATAATAAACCTTTAATATCTCCGGGTGCCCCCGGAGGAAAGTTGCCACCTTGAAAGCGTTGGCTTCATGTGCATTCATGCGCACGGCCAGTGTTTTTATCCCGCGCAGGGTCAGCCAGGCATCCCATGGACCGGGCACCGCGCCGGCCGCGTTCTGGTAGAACTTTATGCCCTCATAAAGTTCCTTGTCCGCCACGGCCAGCAGGCCTCCTATCACGTCACTGTGGCCGCCCAGGTATTTGGTAGAACTGTGTACCACTAGCTGCGCTCCCAGTTCTATGGGTTTCTGGAAATACGGCGTGGCAAAGGTATTATCCACGGCGAGTATAGCTTTGGCTTTTCCGGCTATTTCAGCCAGCGCGGCCATATCGGTTATACTCAACAGCGGGTTTGTAGGCGTTTCCGCCCAGATAAGGCGGGTGTTGCGGCGCAGGGCCTTCTTGAAAGAGGCGGGGTCTTTAGAATCCGCGTATGAGATCTCGAGCCCCCATTTCCTGAAGACTTTCTCAAACAGCCGGTAGGTGCCGCCGTAAAGGTCGTCGCCGGCCACTACGTGGTCGCCCTTTTTCAGCAGGCTAAGCACAGCGGTCCCGGCGGCGAGGCCGGAGGCGAAGGCCAGGCCGTATTTCGCGCCTTCCAGCGCGGCTATGCAGTCTTCCAGCGCCTTGCGCGTGGGGTTGCCGCTGCGGGAATATTCCCAGCCCCGGTCCCTGCCTATGGCATCCTGCTTGTAGGTGGAGGTCTGGTAGACAGGCACGTTGACCGAGCCGGTCTGTTTGTCGGCTTTCTGCCCGGCGTGTATAAGTTTGGTTTCAAATTTCATTTGTTTTTTCCCAGCCTCTGGCTATGCCGTAACAGGGCCAATAGCCATCAGACGGCCTTGTTGCCCAGGAATTCCCGCCTGAGATGGTTCAGTAGGTCCACGCGGGTAATGAGGCCGTAGAACTTTCCGTCGCAATACAGCAGCCCGGCCAGGCCCTTGCCCAGGATAGCAGTCATTTCTTCAAGAGAGGTGGAAGGCTGCACCGTCACCAGGTTTTGCGTCATGTAAGCGCTGACGGGCTTGTGATAATTTGAAACATCCTTATGGACGGCCGGCAATATATCCGACTCGTCCAGAATGCCGACCACCCGGCCGTCTTCAATTACCGGCAGCTGCGCATATTCATACAGCCGCATCCGCATGAAGGCCGTCATAAGCGTATCTGCGGGTTTAACCGAGGATACCGAGCCTTCGGAGAAGGGGCGGCCGACGAGGTCGCGAAGGTCTCCGGACGCCGCTTTCCGCAGGAAGCCGTGGTCGGCCATCCAATAGTCGTTGAACATCTTTGAGAGGTATTTGTTCCCGCTGTCGCATACGAAGGTAACGACGCGTTTCGGTGTGCTGCTCTCCCGGCAATAACGGAGCGCCGCTGCCACCAGGGTGCCGGTGGACGATCCGGCCAGTATCCCTTCCGAGCGCAGCAGTTCGCGGGCTGTGGAGAAGCTTTCAGCGTCGCCTATTGTATAGGCTTTGGTTACCCGCGACAGATCGACGATAGGCGGAATAAAATCCTCC
>PEXO01000253.1 GCA_002779045.1 Elusimicrobia bacterium CG08_land_8_20_14_0_20_59_10
GATCGCGCCCGTGGTGGTCTCGGGCGTGCTCCGGGTCCTCGATCTTCTCTCTAAAAGCACCGAGCTCAGGGATAAGCTGGAGAAAAACTCCGCTTACTGGCGTAAAGGTTTGACCGAAGCCGGTTTCGTCCTAAAGAACGGCGACACGCCCATCGTGCCGGTCATGCTGTTCAACGCGAAGCTCGCCCAGGATTTTTCCAGGGACCTCTTCGACGAGGGGATCTACGCGATCGGCTTCTTCTTCCCGGTGGTCCCTAAAGGCCAGGCCCGCATACGCACTCAGCTCTCGGCCGCGCATGAAACGCATCACCTGGACAAAGCCCTGGCCGCCTTCATCAAGGTGGGGAAGAAGTACGGGATATTAGGGAAGACAAAAGAAGAGATCGTTGCGATGTACGGCCTATAACTGATACAACTCGGCAACTGGTCAATTAGGTAACTAGCGGAAGTTTCCTAGTTATGAAATTCCTCGACGAGAGAGCCTATGACCTAATTGCAGGCCGAATTTACGGTTTCTCGACGAGGAGGTCAAAATAACCCGGAAACTCACGCTAGGCAGTTAGGCTCTTAGTTTTCCCTAATTGCCTAACTGCCTAGTTGCCTAATTGTCTAAGGTGTCAATATCACCTTGCCGCATTTCTTTTCCCTGGAATTTATCAGGTCGAAGGCCTTTCTGAAATTCTTGAAGCTGAAGGCGTGCGTAACGGCCGGCCTCGGGTTCACCGCCCCGGATTTCAGCAGGCTCTCCATCTTGTACCAGCTGCGGAATATTTCCCTGCCGGAGATCCCTTCCAGGCGAATGCCGCGGCGCACGATGTCGCCGGCATAGTCTATGCTCAGGTTGGTCAGCGGCAGGCCGAACGCCACAAAGCGACCGCCGGGCCGGAGGGCCTTCAGGCACAGTTCCACGGCCCCGGCCGCTCCGCTCATTTCCACCACGGCATCGGCGCCTTCCGCGCCGCAGACTTTTGCTATTTTATGCAGGCAGTCTTTCGCGGAAGGGTCCAGCGCGATCCCGGCGCCCATCTTCAGCGCCAGGCGCCTGCGGTAAAGGGAAGGATCAAGCGCTATTATTTTCCGGGCTCCGCCGGCTTTGGCTATGCCCGCGGCAAAGAGGCCCTGCGGCGCGCAGCCGGAAATGACCACCGTTTTGCCTACTATGTCTTCCGCCAGCACGGCGTGCACGGAGCTGCCGAACGGGCCCATCACGGCGCCGATGTCTTTGAGCGTATCATCGGTGTGTTTCCAGGCGCAGCGGGCCGGTACGGCCGCGTATTCGGCCAGGCCGCCGGGGATGTCGCGTCCTATCACGCGCAGGTTCTGGCAGATATGGCGCTGGTCGTTGCGGCACTGCCCGCAGACGCCGCAGAAGATGTGCGATTCGACGGAGATGAAGTCCCCTTTCTCGAATCCCTTGGCGAGCGAGCCGGTTTCCACCACTTCGCCGCAGAAATCCTGTCCGAAAATAAAAGGCAGGGAGGGAGGGGTGAAGGACGGGGCGGTCCAGTTGTATACGCAGAGGTCCCCCGGGCTTATGGAAGCGGCCGTTACCCGGATCAGCAGTTCGTCTTTATTTATCACCGGAACTTCCATGTCGCGGTAGTCCGCGCCGCGCGCCCGGGAAGTCTTTACAATGGCTTTCATCTGTTTCTCCTTGGCCCAAGAAATTAGGGAATGACAGGTCCGATGTATCAATGATATAAAAATATGGGGCGGAGAGAAAAATGTGTTTAACCCGCGGGAAATATAGTAAATTATATAGAACCTTATGCCGGAACTTTCACGCACGCTGCCTAGCGAAGACCGACTGGTGCTTCTGCCCAAGAACCCGGGGGTCCTTTTTGCCTTCTGGCAGTTCTCCGCCAGCCGGGAAGAGGCGTTCATTTCTTCAGCGCTTGGCGGGGAGGTGGAACTGCGGTTGTTCCACAGCGAAGATAAGGCCCAGGTTTCAGCCCTCAAGGCCGCGTGGAAATCCGGTAAAGCCTACCTGGAAGTCCCGGCGCAGGGCAGGAGCTACACGGCGGCGCTCTATGCTTTACGCAGCGGAGAATGGGAGAAGCTCCTTGAATCGAACCCCGTTTCCTCGCCGGCCGCCGCAGGAATGGCCGAAGAGCGCGCCTACGCCAGCCTGGAGTTCCACAAGAGGGTGCATCTATGAGCTCCCGCGGCTCGCTCATGTTCGTGCTGCACGCGCACCTGCCTTACGTGAACCACCCGGCTGATTCCAGTTTCCTGGAAGAGAATTGGTTCTTCGAGGCCGTCGCCGAGACTTATGTTCCGATAATTTCCTTGCTTGAGAGACTGGCCTCGGAAGGCATCAGGCCCGGGGTGGCGCTTTCTATCTCCCCGACGCTGGGCGCGATGCTGGAGAACGAGGAGCTTGAAGAAAAAATGGCCTGCTACCTGGGGTCCCGCCTTGAGCTTATAGCCAAAGAGCTTGAGCGCGCGAAGGACGACCCGGCCCTGCTTAAGACCGTGAAGCTCTACCAGAAGTTGTACGAGGACGCGGCCGCGCTGATGCATAAATACAGCGGCGACCTTATAACCCCGCTCAAGTCGCTGCAGCACGCGGGGCAGATAGAGATAATAACCACAGCGGCCACGCATGCGGTGCTGCCGCTGCTGACAAGGCCGGAGGCGGTAAGGGCGCAGCTCGCCGTGGCCGCCGAGGATTATTTCGACCGCTTCAACCAGAAGCCCTCGGGTTTCTGGCTGCCGGAATGCGCTTATGAGCCGCGTCTTAATTCATCCCTTAAGCTTTCCGGTTTTGCCTATACGTTCGCCGAATCCCATTCGGTGGAGTTTTCCGGGCAGGACGCTTCGGGCGGGGTTCACGCTCCCTACCGCACCTCCAACGACGTCGGCCTGTTCGTCCGGGACGCGGCCAGTTCCCGCGAGGTCTGGAGCGCGCAGTTCGGCTACCCGGGCGACCCGGCCTACCGCGAATTTTACCGGGATTTCGGCTACGACGGCGAGTACGAGTATCTGCGGCCCTATTTCGGCTCGGACGGCGCGCGCCGCCCCCTGGGGCTGAAATACCACCGCATAACCGGCGCCGGTACCGACCTGGCCGCCAAGCAGTATTATGACCCGGACGCCGCTCAGGCGCGGGTGGAGGCCCATGCCGCTGATTTCCTGGAGCGCCGCATAAAGCAGGCCGACGACTTTTATGCCGAGCGCGGTACCCGGCCGCTGATAGTGAGCTGCTACGACGCGGAACTTTTCGGCCACTGGTGGTTCGAGGGCCCGGCTTTCCTGGAGACGGTCATAAGGAAAATACGGGCCGACCGCCTGCCGCTGCAGTTCGTGACGCCGTCGGAATATCTTAATTCCTGCCAGGAGCCGAGGGAGATTACCCCGGGCAGCTCCTCGTGGGGGGAGAACGGCTATTTCGACCCCTGGGTGAACGAGACCAACGATTTCATCTACCATGCGGTCTATGCCGCCACCGACAAGATGATAGAGACGGCCAACCGCTTCCGCAACCAGGACCTGCCGGGCCTGAGCCTGAGGGCGCTGAACCAGGCGGCCCGCGAGACCCTGCTGGCCCAGTCGTCGGACTGGGCTTTCCTGCTCTATATCGGTTCGCACGCGCAGTACGCTAAAAGCCGCCTTGAGGACCACGTTGCCAACGCCATCAAGCTGCTGGGAGATGTGATAGAGAAAAAAGTGGACGAAACGGCCCTCAACAAGCTGGAGCAGCGCAACAGCCTCTTCCCCCGCCTGGACTTCCGCATCTTCGCCTCGGTCTCGAAGTTTTAATGCGGTGACATAATACTTATTTCCCCGTTCTTTACTTGTTTCTTCCTTCCCGGCAACTGCACACGCAATATTCTGTTTGTTAAATGCTCCGCCTGTGCCAGGAACTCAGGTGACCCCAATGGACGTCCTGTCCGGAAATTCTTCCGGAACCCTTCCTGCATGGCCGGCTCTTTTTCCAGGAAGATCCGCCAGCTTTCCGGTGTCTCAATAAAATCATTATTGTCTATCAGGGGATCCCGCGCGAGAAGTCCGATGTGAAGCCTGGCACTGGACCAGGGATATTCCCACGCCTTTGCGCACATGCCCGTCCGCACCGGGTTCCTTTCCATATATGCCGCCGCGGCTACGGTATGGCGGGTATCCATCGGGCAGGAATAGAAACGTCCCTGGAATAAATAACCACACACCCCGAGTCTGGCATTTACACTTTTAGTATAAAGTCTATGAGCCTCGCCGATCGCCCGTGCCAAAGAGTCTGTCCGTGGCGGGATGGCGATAAGATGAATGTGGTTGGTCATAAGGCAGTAAGCCAGGAAGCGTACGCCATGCAACTCCGCTTTTTGCTTAAGCAGGCGGAGATATTCCAGGCGCTCATTGTCACATGAGAATATTCCCATCGAGCGCACGCCTCTTTGGGTTATATGATGCGGACATTCCGGAACCACAACTCTTGCTAGTCTGGACATAAGTCCTCCTTGCGCCCCAAAGATTTTAGGCAATACGTATTATGTCACCAGATTGAGTATACCAGACGATCCCGACAAAGGGCTGTCGGGTTTGTTTATGCGATTTTTTTGTGAATTCCGGCAGTCGCGGACCGACGCCAGATATTGTGGTATGTGAAATCCTGCTCTACAACGAAATAGGTATTATGTCACCGGATTCACCCTCCCAGACAAGCCGCGGCACGGGGCACAGTAGTACGCGCTCTGTTGATCAGGTCTCCTTCCCAGCGGCCTACGGACTGGCGCGTCTCAACCTCTGCCGGACGGGTGGCTATCATCCGTTGATTTGGAATTCGTCCCAGGCTGTGGCCATCTTTGCGAGTGGAAATCCGGTGACATAATACTGATATCAATCAGTATTATGTCACCGGATTTCGTTTTGCTTCTTTCCAGACTTTTTTGAAGCCGGGGGGGAGCGGGGATTCGAACGTGGTTCTTTTGCCGGTCAGCGGGTGGTTGAAGACCAGTTTCGTCGAATGCAGCAGCATGCGGGCGGCCGGGCGGCCGCCGTAAAGCCTGTCGCCGATTATCGGGTGTCCCATGTATTCCATGTGTATGCGTATCTGGTTGGTCCGCCCGGTCTTAGGGTGTATCTCCAGCAGCGCGCAATCCGCGCCACGCTCTTTTATCTTATAATCGGTTATGGCGTCCCTGCCGAATTCCCATACCTTTATCTTCTTGAAGCCGGTGGCGCGGCCTATAGGGGCGTCTATGGTGCCCTTGCGGTTCTTCGGGATGCCGCCGACCGCGCCCAGGTAGGTCTTGTCCATAAGGCGGTCCCTGAACCCCGCGCTGAGCCTGCCCTGCGCCTCCGGGGTCTTCGCAATAAGCATAAGGCCGCTAGTGTCGCGGTCCAGCCGGTGCACCATTCCCAGCCTTTCCAGGCCGCATTTCGCCATGGCGGGCCGCGCCGTGAAAAGAAGGGAGATAAGCGTAGGTTCGCCTATAAGCGCGGAACTGGGGTTTATCTCCCAGTTGGCGGCGTTCGGATGCACGGCCAGCCCCGCCGGTTTTTCAATGGCCAGCAGGGACTTATCTTCGAAGAGCACCAGGTCGTCGAAGCCGGCCTGGCGCGCCCCGGCCTGC
Source organism: Elusimicrobia bacterium CG08_land_8_20_14_0_20_59_10 (assembly GCA_002779045.1). Classification (GTDB taxonomy): domain Bacteria; phylum Elusimicrobiota; class Elusimicrobia; order Elusimicrobiales; family UBA9959; genus UBA9959. The sequence continues at coordinate 5,574 of PEXO01000253.1, forward strand.
GGGACGGTTATCTGTACGGAGTCGCCCGGCGCCAGCAGGTAGGCCGGCTTTTTCTTCTTGCCGTTCACCGTGGCCAGGCCCTCTTCAATGAGGGACCTGGAGTAACCCCTGGAAAAATTTTCGCCTTTCTCCGTGATGAAAACGTCAAGCCTGAGCGGCGTGCCGGAATAGGTGAACTTACTTTTTTTCATAATTCCTTTTTACTATACCAAGATAAACGGCCGCCGCGGTGAAAATAGCGCAGGACAGGAACTGGGCGGGGGAGAGCCCCAGCGTGAAAGCGCCCCGGTCGTCCCCGCGCAGGAATTCCAGCGAGAAGCGCAGCGCGCTGTAGAGAAGCGCATAGAGAACTGTAACCGTACCCGCGGGCAGCCTGCCTTTCAGGGCGCGGGAAAGGGCAGCGTTAAGGATAAGAAAAATAACCACATTGCCCGCCGATTCATAAAGCTGCGTGGGGTGTATGGGAATGCCCAGGTATTGCGGGGCCACTTCCGAGGCGGGATCGGTGAAGGTCACCGACAGCGCGCAGGATGTCGGGCTTCCGTGGCAGCAGCCGGCCAGGAAGCAGCCGATACGCCCGAAAGCGTGGCCGAGCGCCACCGCCGGCGCAAAGATGTCGGCGGCACGGGGCCAGTCCCGCAGTTTCCTGCGCGCGGTCAGAAAAAAGGCGGCCAGGCCGCCCAGCAGCCCGCCGTAAAATACGAAGCCGTAACGGAAATTCTTCAGCAGGTAGAGCAGCCTTTCGGCCGTGTCCGTTCCGAAGTCCCGCCAGTAGGTGACGGCGTAAAAGAACTTCGCGCCGAACATGCCGCAGAGGACCGAGTAAAACACCACGTCGGAGACGTCTTCTTTCCTGAAGCCGGCGTTCCCGGCTTTGCGGAAGATGTAAAGTATAGCGCCCAGGTAGCCGACCGCCGCCAGCAGGCCGTAGGCGGGCAGTTTAAAGTAGCCCAGCTGGAAGATCACCGGGTGCATGGTTCGGACCGCTTTTTTCTCAAGAAGCTGACGGCCCGGCTGAAATCTTTCAGCGGGGAGGCCGGAATCCCGCGTTCCCGGCAGAGCCTGTATAACCTGCCGGCGGCGTAAACCCTGTCCGCCAGCGCCGCCGCTTTAAGATCGTTGGGCCCGTCGCCGAAAAAAACCACCTTATGCCCGGCCCGCTTCAGCCGTTTCACCCGGGAGGCCTTGAACAAGCTCAGGTTGGTGCGTTTAAGGAACGGGTAGGTGATCTTTATGCCGCCCTTTACCACCCGCGCCCGGCCGAAGAAGGACTTTACACGCAGCCCGTGTTTTTTGAAAAAAGGGCCGGCGTACAGGTCTATGCCGCCGCTGGCTATTTCAAAAGGTATTTTGTTCCTGCCGCAGAAACGGACGAAAGCCGTGAACCCGGCCCTTGTCCTGACGCGCGACCTTACGAAAGCGGCTATTGTCCGCTCGCTGAGCCCGGCCCCGGCGAAGGCCCGTTTCATGAAATCCTCTACCCGCACTTTAAGGGAATAAGATGCTTCGATGGTCTTTTTATCGGAGAAGCCGTAATACAGCAGCAGGTGGTCCCCCACGTCGCGCAGGGTTATTGTCCCGTCAAAATCCGAGACCGCCGCCCAGCCCTTCTTCATGCAGCCGCCTTTAAAAAATCTTCGCGCCGCCCGGTCCGCGCGAGTTTAAGGTACAGGTTGTATTCCTTCTGCACGCCTAAGGTGGAGGTATCTCCGTTGTAGGAGTGTCCCGGGTATAACGTCAGGTCGTCGGGCAGTGCGGCAAGTTTTACAAAGCTGTCATAAAGCGCTTCCGGGCTGGAGCCGGGGAGGTCAACCCTGCCGCATTCCCCGATGAAAAGCGTATCCCCGGCAAAGAGCGACCGGCCGGCCAGGTAGCAGACCGAGCCCGGGGTGTGGCCCGGGGTGTGCAGCACGGATATCTTCAGCGTCCCGGCTTCCAGGGTCTCCCCGTCGGCCAGCGGCTTCAGTACCGGCGGGAGGTGTTCCAGCATGAAAGCGTCGGCCTCATGAAGGTAGACCGGGAGTTCTTTGTCCTTAAGGGTGAAAAACGGAACGCCGTTGACATGGTCGGGGTGGGCATGGGTGAGCAGCACGCATTTCAGCAGCAGCTCCCCGGCTTTTATGAAATCATCCAGTTTTCCCGGCTGCCAGGCGGGGTCTATCACGGCCGCTTCGAGGGTCTTTTCGTCCCAGAGCAGGTAGGAAAAATTATCCATCGGCCCCAGCCTGAACTGTTCCGTTCTCATTTGTCGGACTCCCCTGGCGGGGGAAAGCGGTAGACGGTCTCCCCGGGTTTTATCAGGCCGAGTTCGCGGCGCGCGGCCTGTTCCACCGCCGGCCGGGCGTTCGTTTCCTTAAGCCGTTTATCAAGCTCGCCCCGTTGCGTTTCCAGTTCCAGTTTCCTGGCATTCAGGGTGCGGTACTCGCGATAATTGTTTACAAGTTTCCTAAAGCCCCGGTTGCCCAGCAGTATGAAAGCCAGTATGAGGAAAAGAACGTATTTTAATTTTGTCCCGGCGCGAAAAGATGCCATTGTGAAAACCGCTTTTCCCGCGCGGAATACCGCTGCCCGGTCCCGCCCCGGCGCGCGGCGCTCCGGAGGGGCTTTGAAACAGGAAAAAAACCCCGCCGTTGCGCGGCGGGGTTTTTTACGGGTCCGCTTACTTGAACTTGAAAACCAGGTCCTTGGCGTAGCGGGCCTTCTTGCCGAGTTCGCCCTCTATGCGGATGAGCTGGTTGTACTTGCACAGGCGCTCGGAACGGCACGGCGCGCCGGTCTTTATGGCCCCGGCATTGGTGGCAACGGCCAGGTCCGCTATAAAGGAGTCCTCGGTCTCTCCGGAGCGGTGGGAGATCACGGTGGTGTAGCCGGCCTTGTGGGCCATCTCTATCACGCGCACGGTTTCCGTCAGCGAGCCTATCTGGTTGAGCTTTATCAGGATAGAGTTGGCGATATTCCCTTCTATGCCTTCCTTGAGGCGCTCCGGGTTCGTCACGAAGATGTCATCGCCCACGATGCGTACTTTCTTGGCCAGGTGTTTTGAAAGGTGGGTCCAGCCTTCCCAGTCGTCCTCGGCCAGCGGATCCTCGTAGGAAATTATGGGAAAATTCTTCCTCCATTCTGTGTACTTGGAGGTCAGGTCCTGGTAGGTAAGGTTGGAGCCTTCGAACACGTAGCGGTCGTTCTGGAAGAACTCGTTTGCGGCCGAATCCAGCGCTATCTGCACTTCCTTGAAGGTGTAGCCGGCGTCTTTTATCGCGTTGCAGATGGTTTCAAGGACCGCTTCGTGCGTGAAGATCTTGGGGGCGAAGCCGCCCTCGTCACCCACGGCCACCGTGTAACCGGCCTTGGCCAGGATCTTCTTGAGGGTGTGATAGATCTCGCTGCCCATGCGTACCGCGTCGGAGAACTTCGGCGCGCCGGTGGGGACTATCATGAATTCCTGTATGTTGATCCCGGAGTCGGCGTGCTTGCCGCCGTTGACGATGTTCATCATCGGGGCGGGGATCAGGAAGTCTTTGTGTTTTAAGCCGTAGGCCTTGCGGATATAGGCGTAAAGCGGGAGTTTCGCTGAGGCCGCGCCGGCGCGCGCCAGGGCCATGGATACGGAGAGTATGGCATTGGCGCCCAGCTTGGTCTTCAGCTGCGTGCCGTCCAGTTCTATCATCATCTCGTCTATCTTTACCTGGTCGGCTTTCAGGCCGGTGATCTCTTCGGTTATGGCTTTGTTCACGTTTTCCACGGCCTTGGTCACGCCTTTGCCGAGATAGCGTTTGCCCCCGTCGCGCATTTCCAGGGCTTCATGGGAGCCGGTGGAAGCGCCGCTCGGCACCGCCGCCCGCCCGAAAGACCCGTCCGTAAGCAGTATGTCGGCTTCCACGGTGGGGAAGCCGCGTGAATCCAGGATCTCCCTGGCTGTGATCTTCTTTATTTTAGCGTCCATAGTGTGTTATTCTCCTAAACCAGGTCCGTCGTCTTAACCGGCGACGGCCTTAAAATTTACCGCTGATGATCTTCCTGCCGGCCTCGTTAAGCGCGGCGGAGTTCTTGGGCGAGAAGGCTTCGGTATATACCCTCACCACCGGCTCCGTGCCCGAGGGGCGCAGGCCGAGCCAGCTCCCGTCTTTCATGATGAACTTGAACCCGTCCGTGTGGTCTATGCGCCACACGGAGGAGCCCGCCAGGTTCAGCGGCGGGGAAACCTTGAGCCGCTCCACCAGGGCTTCCATGTTGAGGCTGCCGTCCAGGCGCAGGTTCGTCCTGCAGGTGATGAACTTGCCGTGGCGCTTGTCCAGCTCGGCAAGGATCTTGCGCAGCGGCTTGCGTTCATAGGCCACCATTTCCGCCATCAGCAGGCAGGCGAGTATTCCGTCTTTTTCCGGAACATGGTTCATGATGGACATCCCGGCCGACTCCTCGCCGCCGATCAGGTACTGACCGGTGCGCAGCAGGTTGCCGATGTGTTTAAAGCCCACCGGCGTTTCCCGCACTTCCAGGCCATAGTGCTTGGCCACCGCGTCCACAAAATGCGAGGTCATTATGGAGCGGGCCACCTTGCCTTTCATTCCCCGGTTCTTTACCAGGTGCTCCAGCGCCAGGCCCAGCACCAGGTTGGGGGCTATCCAGGTCCCGTCGGAATCTATCACGCCGTAGCGGTCAGCGTCACCGTCGCAGGCCAGCCCCAGGTGCAGTTTATTCTTCAGCACGGCCGCCTTCAGCCCGGCCAGGTTCTCCTCGTCCGTATCGGGAGAATGCCCTCCGAAAAGCACATCCCGCTCTTCGCGCAGGCCGATAACACTGGCTCCCGCCTCTTCCAGTATCGGTCGCAGGTAGGTGCGGGCCGCCCCGTGAACGGAGTCCGCGGCTATCTTAAGCCCGGCTTTTTTAATGGCGGAAAAATCCAGCAGCGAAGCGAGCTGCTTGCGGTAGTTGGCGTGAAAATCCTCCACGCGGATGATCCCGGCCGAAACCCCGTGTTCGAAGGGGATGTGTTTTTCCACTTCCGCGTTGGTGAGCGACTGTACCCTGGCTTCAAGGTCGTTGGTGATCTCGCCTATCGCCGGCCCGCCCCAGTACGGGGTCCATTTGAACCCGTTGTACTGCGGCGGATTGTGGCTGGCCGTAAGCATCACGCCCCCGGAGGCGTTGGTGCGCATTACCTCCCAGGCCACTACCGGGGTAGGCGCCTCTATGTTGGAAACCACCGCCGTTATGCTCTCGGCCGCTATAGCTTCGGCCACGTTCCTGGCGAAATCCTCGGAAAGATACCGGGTGTCGTAGCCTATTATTATCGTCCCCGTCTTGGGCGGTTGTTTGCCCAGCTTCTTAAGGTTGAGAAGGTATTCCTCGCCCTTAAAGCCGTATTCTTTATGCTCGTTAACGTGTTCCGCCGCCGCGTGGCTGACGCGGCGCAGGTTATTGAGATTGAACTCTTCGGCAATGACTGCCCTCCAGCCCGAGGTGCCGAACTTGATATTTGAGGTCGCCATAGTTACTGAAATATAGCAAAAAAGACTATATAAAGCAAAAGCTATTTTTCCGCGTCAAGAACGCGCCTGACCCGTCAGCCCCATATTTTTGTAGAATATGGATATTACCCGATGAAAAAAGCCCTGATCCTGGCGGGACTGCTGGCGGCCTGGCCGTTATACGGAGCTTCGCCCGGGCCCGTAATGGAACTTAGAGGATATATCTCTTCCTGGACACAGAACTGTTCCGGCGGGGTTTGTGCTCTCCCCGAACCGGGAGAACGCAATAGCCCTGTAACGCTGCGGCTGGGCCTGCCGTCCGCGCCGGGGGAGGCCTCCACGGCCAAAACTTCCCGAACGCTGGCTCTGGCCGACGGGAGTTCTTTATCCGCCGGGCTGGATTTTTTCGCCATCTGTCCGTATGTGGGCAGGGAGAACTGCGCGGGCCGTTATTTTCAGGCGCAGATCTCCGTTTCCGGGCCGGCCGGGGCCTTCTGCGCCGCTTCGCTCAATTCCGGGGATTTCGACCCCTTCCCCGTGCTGATATGCGCCGGTATAAAGCCCGGCGGGACCCGCTTCGGTGTGACGCTGCACCGTCTGCCGCTGTAAAAATATGACAAACACGAAACCGGATATGTTCTCGCGCAGTTGGCCGGCCGCCGAGACGGCGGCTTATTTCGCGGCGCTTACCGCCGCGGACGAAGGCTTCGCTGCCGAAGTCGTTACGGCCATGGAGCGCGGGGGCGTGCGCGCCAGTTCCGTTACGGCCATGGAGGGCAGACTGATAGAGGCGTTCGCGAGGCTCTCGGGCGCAAAAAAAGCCGTGGAAATAGGCACGCTTTACGGCTACTCGGCCCACTGGATAGCGCGGGGGCTGCCGGAGGCCGGCAGGCTGTATTCGCTTGAACAGGACCCCGCCTGCGTTAACGCGGCCAAGGACGCCATAGAGGCGTCGTCCCTGTCGCGCAAGGTAACGGTTATGCAGGGGCCCGCGGCTGAAAGCCTTAAGACCCTTTCAAAACTGGCGCCGTTCGATTTCTGCTTTCTGGACGCCGACGCGGCGCAATACCCGTCATTCCTGCGCTGGGCAGCCGCCAACCTGCGTCCCGGAGGCCTGGTCCTGGCCAACAACGTTTTTATTGAAGGCAAAATACCCGCCGGCGATGCTACTGCCGCTGACAATACCCGCTCCCGCGCGATGCGGGGTTTTTTTCATGTGCTGTTCGATTCCGACCGGTTCGTGTCGGTTTCCGTTCTCCCCACCGGGGGAGGCATGGCGCTGGGAATAAAAGCGCAGGCCGCGTGAAGCTCCGGGCTCTCCTGCTGGCGGTGGTCATACTGGGTTGCTCCGCCTGTTCCGGCGGCGGTTCCGAAAGGCCGCGCTTCGCCGCAAAAAATAAACCCGCCCCCGAGCTGCGCCTGAAAAAACTGCTGAACGCGCCCGCCGCGGAAATACGCGGCTGGCAGGCGCTTAAAGGCAGGGCAGTGATCCTGCAATTCTGGGCCACCTGGTGCGAGGAATGCGAAGAAGCCATTCCGCATCTTAACGACCTGGCAGCGGCTTTCGCGGACGCCCCCGTTGCTTTTATCTGGGTTACCGACGAGACGGAGGCGGATGTAAAGGAATTCCTGAAATCACACCCGGTGAAAGGCTGGATAGCGCCGGAAGCCGGGGCCGGGATCTTCCGGTCTTTCCGGGTTTACGGCCGGCCACATACCGTGCTTGTAGACAAGGACGCCGTGGTGACGGATATTACCGTTCCGGGCGCCGTTACGCAGGACGCCATAAGGTGCCTCCTCGCCGGAGCGCCCCCGAAGCGGACCGGGCGCGCCTCTCCCGGAGAAGCTCCGGGAAAGGCTGCCGCGGATGTGCTGGCCGAGTTCTATATAGCGGAGGCGGCCGGCGCCGGCTCCAGTGCCAGTTACGGCCCTGACCGGATGAGCGGCACGGGAATACCGCTTAAGCACGCTTTTGATTTCCTCTTCGGCCGGGCTGATAAACTGGACATAAAACCGCAGGCCGCGCGCGCGATGAACGGCTTTTACGATATACGCTTCCGGTTCCCGAAGGGACGCGGGGAGAAGCTGCGCAGGGAATTTTTCCTGAAGGGGCTTGAAACCGCGCTGGGCCTGAAGGTGAAAGAGCTTTCCAGGCGGGCCGAGGTATATATCCTGAAGACGGCCCCGGGCGGCCCGCTCAATGTGACGGAGAAAAAAAACCCGGGGGCGGCCGGGCTGGAAGGGGGGAAATGCGCGGTGGACGGGGGCTCTTTCGGGCTGCTCAGCGGGGCGCTCTCCGAACGCCTGGGGGAACCTGTGCTGGACGAGACCGGGCTTAGAGGCTACTATGCCTACAGCTTTGATTTCAAAAGCGGGGATAAAAAAGTTTTCAATACCGAGTTAAACTCGCAGCTGGGCCTGCGGCTTGAACGGCGGCTGCGCAAGATCCGCGTGCTGGAAGTGAGCCGCCCCGAACCATGAAAAGACTTTCCTCAAAGCCCACCGTCTACCTTATAGACGGCTCTAATTTTTCCCTGCGTTTCTGGGAAAAGGCCGGCGGGGCTACCCGGGATGAGCTGGAAAAAGAATTTATAAACTGGCTGGCGGAAGTGGCGCGCGCGGAGCTGCTGCGCCCGTCGTGCTTCCGTGTGGTGTTCGACGGCCCCTGCCGCAGGACCGGGCCCTCCGGGCCGTCGATAACCATCTATTACAGCGATTCCGAGCCGGCCGACGAGATGCTGGTGGAGCGCGGCTGCTTCATGCGCAGCGAAGGCATCCGCGCCATCGTGGTAACTTCCGACAACGGCCTGCGCGGCCGCGCTTCAGCCGAGGGCATAAAAAGCATCACTTGTGAGACCTTCCTGAAGTTGGCCGGGAGCGAACTCCGCAAAGAAAGCCGCTAAATTTGTAGAATAATGTATCTGCGGCGGTTTAGATGCGTGAAAAGGGCTTGTGGTGGAACTGGTAGACGCTGTGTCGGGTATTTGACTATGCGTGTGCCATTTAGATAACATTGAAAGCATGAATCGCCGCACATGGTCGGAAGTTCAACTGCGGAATGCCGTGGTCGCGTCAACAAGTTACAGGCAGGTTCTTTCAAAATTGAATTTGCGGGAGGCCGGCGGCAATTACGAGCAGATAAAGAAGTATATTTCCGAGTTGGGGATAGAGATAGGGCACTTTAAAGGCAGGGCTTGGAATAGAGGGTTGCAGGTTAAGGGTATTCCCAGGATCCCGCTTGAAAAAATTTTGGTAAACAAAAGTTTCTACCAGAGTTTTAAATTGAAAAAAAGGTTGTTTGCGGCGAAGTTGAAGCCCATGCATTGTGAAGAGTGCGGTTGGGCCAAAACTACAGCGGATGGGTATCTGCCTTTGGAGTTGGATCATATTAACGGCGACAGGCGTGATAACAGGCTGGAAAATTTGCGGATCTTGTGCCCGAATTGCCATAGTCTGAAGCCTACGCACAGAGGACGCAACAATATAAAGCAGGCCCGGGTGCTGTAACTGGTAGCCAGAGCTGACTTAAAATCAGCTGGAGGTCTCCTCCGTGCGGGTTCGAGTCCCGCCCCGGGCACACTTCGCGGTTAACAGATTTAGTAATTCGATTTTCGGAGGATGCTATGGGATTTGCTCCTGCGGGGATAAAGCTTATCATCGGCGGAATAATCGCGGCCGCGGGCGGAGGGGTTTTAATGGGCTGCTGCCGCTGGCTGGGCATCCCCCTGCTTTTTCTCGGCATATTCCTGGCCGGCTTTTCCGCCTATTTTTTTCGCGACCCGGAACGGCCCAAAACGTTCGCTGCCGGTGAAATAGCCTGCCCCGCAGACGGCACGGTGCTTACCGTAAAGAACGAGGGGACACCCGGTATAACCGTCGTGCGTATTTTTCTGTCCATAATGAGCGTGCATGTGCAGCGTTCCCCCATGGAGGGGAAGGTAGAAGGGATAAAGTTTACGCAGGGCAGGTTCGCCATAGCCTATAAGCCGGAGGCCGCGGAGAACCAGCGCAACCTTATACGTATAACCGGCGCCGGCGGCCGCGCCGTTGAGGTGGAGCAGATAACCGGCTCAATAGCCCGCCGCACAGCCTGCTATGTGAAAGAAGGGCAGGAAGTGAAAGCCGGCGAGCGCATTGGTATGATCTATTTCGGTTCCCAGGTGGCGGTTTACCTGCCCGAGTCAGTTAAAATACTGGTGAAGCCCGGAGACAAAGTGGCCGGGGCAGAGACCGTGCTGGGCCAGTGGTGAGGTAATATTATTATGGACGAAAATCTGGAAATAGTGCCGGAGAGGCGCAAGCGCATAGATATCGCCAAACTTAAAAAGACCGGGGCGGTGGTCCTGCCCTCCATCTTCACCATAGCTAATATGGCTTTCGGCTTCTTCTCCATACTTTCCGCTTCCGAGGGTGAATATGTACGGGCCTCGTGGTTCCTGATAGTTTCCTACGTGATGGACATGATGGACGGGCGGGTGGCGCGCCTGGTGCACGGCGAAAGCTCCTTCGGAGTGGAGATAGACTCGCTTTCGGACTGGATCTCTTTCGGCATCGCGCCCGCGTACCTCATCTACAAGTTTGTGCTCAAGGATTACGGCTTCTGGGGCTATCCTGTGGCGTTCCTGTACGTGCTGTGCGGGGCGCTCCGGCTTGCGCGCTACAATGTGTCGTCGCATTTCGGCGGCAGTTCCAAGGACTATTTCCAGGGACTGCCTATACCGGCCGCGGCCGGCATACTGGTCTCGTTCGTGCTGGCCTACAGCATGATAGAGGGTGAAAGCGGCATGCGAGGCATTAAGATAGTGATGGACAGGATGTCGTTCGTGTACGGGGTGGTGCCTTTTATAATGATAGCGCTGGCGTTGCTGATGGTCTCTTCCGCGCCTTACGCGGCCTTCAAGGGCGATATGTTCAAGTTCAACTCCATAAAGGGGATCTTGTTCGTGACAGCGGTGCTTTCGATGATAGTGGCGTTCCCGCAGGATGCGCTGTTCGTCTTTTTCTCCGTATACGCGCTTTCCGGGGTGCTGGCCGGATTGTACGGGGCTTTCAGGAAATTTTTCAGTGGAAAGGAAGCGGCGCGGTAATAACCAGCCGCTTCCAGGAAGGGGCCCGGGTTCAGAGCCCGGGCCTTTGTGTTTACGTAGTATTTCTTCGTGCGTATCCGGTAAAAATTCAGCGCGCGCTTTCGCCGACGAGGTTTTCCAGCCTGAGCCCCGCCTTTTCACTTTCCAGCAGGGCGGTTTCTAGCAGCAGCATATAGGAGACATTGCGGTCCGCCATGCGGCGCAGCTCCAGCGTGCGCCGCAGCAGCGCGGCGTACCTGCCTTTGGCGGGGGGGGCGGAAGCGCGCCACGCGGCGCGCAGCCGGCCCAGCAGAAGGTCCAGCAGCATCTTTACCTCTTCGCGCGCGGTGTGGCTGTCCCTAGGCAGCCCCGCCGCGAACTTGAAAACCCTGGCAGGGTCGGACGCTTTAAGCCTGGCCAGCCGCGCCAGGAAGCCGCGGGAGTCGGCGGCCTTTTCCAGGGAGCCCCCGGAAAGGGCGGCCAGGAGCCCGGCTTCGGAGGGTTCCGCGCCCTGCGCGGTCAGCAGATCCTTTACCACAG
>PEXO01000062.1:0-4209 GCA_002779045.1 Elusimicrobia bacterium CG08_land_8_20_14_0_20_59_10
GTATGCTCGTTCGTCGCGCCTCGCATCCGCCTCAAATCTGAGCCTCCAAATGCTTCAGTTATTTCGTTACGCTTCCTTAAGGCAGCGCCTCCAGTATCTGGCGGGCGAAGGCCGAAAGCGTGGCGTCGCGCGCGCCCAGCACGCCGATTATATCCCCGGGCCGCGCCAGCGCGGCTATAACGCCGGGGATCCCGGCCCTGTTCCCGAAGAAGCGGGCTTCGCGGCCGGCCGCGGCAACGGCCACTACTATGTCGTTGGAGGAAATGTCCTTGCTGGCCGTGCCGCCGGCATAATAGATCTCCGGCATTATCAGGATGTCCCCGTCGGCCAGTCCGGTGGAGAAGCTTTCTATCAGTTCGTTTTTCAGATGGCGCGTAGGGGAAAAACCGTGCGGCTGGTATACGGCCAGCACCCTGCCGCCGCCGGCCCCGCGCAGCGCCTTCAACACGGCCGACACCTTGGCCGGGTTATGGGCGAAATCGTCCACCACTTTCACGCCGTGTTTTTCCCCCACCAGCGCGAAGCGCCTCTCCACTCCGCGAAAGCCCTTCAGCGCCCGCGCGGTTACGGCGGGTTTTACGCCGTACAGGGCAGCGGCCGCGCAGGCGGCCAGCGCGTTCTCCACGTTATACAGGCCAGGCACGGGCAGCTCGAATTCCACGCCGTTTATTTTAAAGCGCGACAGGAACGGCTCCAGCCGCAGCTCCTCCAGCTGCCAGCCTCCGGCGTCCCGGCCGAAGCGCGGGGAAGCCGGCAGGAGTCTCGCAGCGGCGGGGTCGTCGGCGTTCACCAGCGTGCGCGAGCAGTTGCCGGCGAACTCCAGGAAGATCTTCTCCAGCTCCTCCAGGTCCTTGTGGTCCTTGGTAATATTGAGAAGCAGCCCGGTCCCGGGATGGTAGCGCTTTATGGTCCCGTCGGATTCATCCCCTTCCACCACCAGCACGCCGCCTTTACCGCGGAAGGCATTGCCTATCAGCCCGCGCTCTTTCAGCGCGGTCAGCGCGCCGCCGGTTATTATGGACGGGCCCAGCCCGCCCTCTTCGAGCGCCGCGAAGAGCATGGCGGAGGTGGTGGACTTGCCGCTTGTGCCCGCCACCACAATAGTATCCGCCCCGTCCACGTGCGCGGCCAGCAGCTCCGAGCGGTGGGAGACAGGCAGCCCGAGCTCTTTGGCCCGTACCACCTCCGGGTTTGAATCTTCTATGGCCGTGGAAAGCGCCAGTTCGGACGTGGCGGCATTAACTCCCGAACCGTCCTGCGGAAATATCTTAACGCCGAGCTTTTCAAGCGCGGCCTTTATCTCCAGGCTGCGCCCCCTGTCAAAATCGCGGTCGGAGCCGCTGACGCCGCGCCCTTCCATGGCCGCTATCTGCGCCAGCGCGCTCATCCCCACTCCGCCTATGCCGGAAAAATGTATAATATCGCGCATTAAACAGATTATCTATAATTATACGCCCCCGGGCAAGCCTATGGCAGTGCCGTAACAGGCGCTATGCGTATTAGACGGCCAAGCCTATGGCAGTGCCGTAACAGGCGCTATGCGCTTCAGACGGCCAAGGCTATACCTTGTGCCGGTGAGAATCATTTTTGGAAGGGTTCTTGAACTCTATAGTATAAGGCTGCCAGCGTTCATCCTGGTACTTCAGGCCCAGCACCAGCTTCACGCCTTTTACCGTGGTCATGGTCAGGTAATTGCCTTCAAGCTCATGTTCTTTGCACAGTTCCGGTGTGAGCCCGCAGGAAGTAGAGAAAATGTCGATCATGGCCCCGTACTTGTTCTCCACCTTTTTAAGGAAAGTGTGTATCTCTGTTTTCAGTTCCTTCTTCCTCGCCTCGGACAGGTTTGAAAGCTTTGGCGGGTCTGGCTGCGGGTCGTCCCCAGGAAACTCTTTGTCTATAGAGCGCACAGGCAGCCCCCCGGATTTAAGCAGCCCCTCCTCCGGGTCCCCCGTGCTATCTTCTCCGGAAAGGTACCTGTATTCGCCGCCATTGCGCTTCTCCGACACTATGGAACCAAAAATACTCTGCTCTTCAACCGAAGCCGGATAATACCTGGAGACCGAACCGGAATTATCGCCCGGATCGCCGGAAGAAGATTTTTTGACAGGAGAAGACTTTTCGGTGGGAGAGGATTTTCCGGCAGGAGAACCGGCGGACGAAGAGCCGGACCCTGTCGAGCCAGAAGAGGAACCCGGCCCGGAGGAAGACGACACCGCCGCCGGCCCCGAGGCTTTGGGGGCCTGCGGGCCGGCTGAGGCCGCCGACGAGGCCCCGGCTTTCATCTTGGAATTGTAGCTGCTCATCGCGTCGGCGCGCAGCCCGTCCGCGCCGCCGCCCATTGACACCTTGGCGTTCTTGCCCCAGGAAGGGAGGCCCTGGCCTTTAGCGCCGGGAAAATTAGAAAGACCGCCTGCCGCTGAGCCCTGGGAGGAACCGCCGCCGCCGATGTCCGGGGCGCGTAATTCCCCCCCCGGCTCCGAAGCCAGCGAAGCGTACCCGCGCTCGAGGGCGGACTTATGCTCCTTTCCCGGCCGCCCTTTAAAAGCGCCGCGCGGCGAGGAAGTCCCTTCTACCGCCGCTTCCTTTTTTTTGCCCGGGAAAATTTTCCCCGCGGGCACGGAAGCGGCTTGTTCGGGAGGCGCGTCCGAAGAAGCGGAGTCCGCCCCCCAGGACGAGAAGTCCGAAGAGAATCCCGCACCGCCCGAGGCTCCCCCGTCGGGGGGATCTTCGTACGGGTACTCGTCTTCGTCATAACCGGCAGGATAGCCGCCGGGGCGCCTGTACACTTCCTCTTCGCCGCTGACAGCGGAGGAGGCGGTCTCCGCGGAGGGCGCGGAGGAGGGAGCGGAGGACCCGCCAAAAGCACCGGAATACAATGCGGCCGTTTTAGTCTTGAGCACCTTAGCTCCCCTCTCGAAGTCGTTGATGTAAGTGGAAGCCACGCAAGGCTCACCTTTGGAATTATAAGTGTAGCGCATGACGCCGTTCTCCCGCGCGCTTATGCCGGTATGCATAATAAGCGTGAAGGCGCCCACAAGGGTCACCCCCAGGGAAAGTGCAAGCGCGCCGAACGGGTTTTTGCTCATCATAACACTGTCCTCAAAATCGTCCAAAATAGTATAGAAGGAAATTTTGCATTCTGCCAGCCCCCCCCCCTTCCAAAAAAAGGCATCCCGCTTTTTTGGTAGTATGTACTATAGGAGGCTGGAACTATGGACTGCAAAAAAGACGCCAACTCGAAGGGCTGCCCCTGCACTTATGAGCCCTGCCCGCGCAAAGGCGTATGCTGTGACTGCGTGGCTTATCACAGGGAAAACGGCGAACTTCCCGGCTGTTTTTTCAGCCGCGGAGCGGAACGCTCCTACGATCGCTCCATCGCAGCCTTCATCCGCGACCAAAAAGGACTGACATGAAAAATATAATTTCCACAAAGGACGCACCGGCGGCCATAGGCCCCTACTCCCAGGCCGTGGAGGCCGGCGGGTTCATTTTCATCTCCGGCCAGCTGCCGGCGGACCCCGCCACAGGGAACATGGCGCAAGCGGAAATAAAGACGCAGACCGCTGCCGTTATCAGGAACCTGGAAGGCATCCTGAAGGCTGAAGGCCTGACGCTGGAGAACGTGGTAAAGACCACCGTCTTCATGGCCGACCTGGGCCAGTTCGCGGCGATGAACGAGGTCTACGGAAGTTTTTTTGCGCAGAACCCTCCGGCCAGGGCAACGGTGGAAGTGAAAGCCCTGCCGAAGGCGGCTCTCGTTGAAATAGAAGCGATAGCAAAAAAATAGGGTCAACGACTACGACCGGTTATCCCGTCCGCCCCGGGCGGACGACGACCGCGGTCAGGTTTTTATGCACCAGATACTTAAACACAACCTTACAGGCGTGCTGTTTCCCCTTTTCTCCATGCGTTCTAAAAACGACTGGGGCATAGGCGATACTGCTTCCATGACGCTCTGGTTCGGAGCCCTGAAAGCCATAAACCTCAACCTGCTGCAGGTGCTGCCGCTCAACGAAATGCCGCCCGGGATCTCCTGCCCGTATACGGCCCTTTCCGCCTTCGCGCTGGATCCCATCTACATCGCGGTGGACGAACTGCCGGAGCTGAAAGAATTCCCCGAGATACACGAAGAGCTGCGCTCCCGCCGGTTCCAGGCCGCCGTAAGACAACTGCGCAAGGCAAAGAGCGTAATGTACAGCGAGGTGCGGC
>PEXO01000062.1:4240-14788 GCA_002779045.1 Elusimicrobia bacterium CG08_land_8_20_14_0_20_59_10
CACCCGCTTCCACGAGCGCCACATCCTCAGTAATTCCCCGCCGGCCGCGGAGTTCCGCGCCTTCTGCCGCGCCAATGCCGGCTGGCTTGAGGACTACGCGGCCTTCCGCCGCCTCAAAGACACCCACAACTGGACTTCCTGGACGCACTGGGGACCCCCGCTGAAAGCGCACGACGCGCAAGCCCTGCGCGAACTGCACGAACGCGAAGAGCAACAGTTGGTCTTCTTCAAATACCTGCAGTGGTGCATTCACCGCCAGTGGGCCGCAGCCCGCGCGCGCGCGTCCGAACTGGGCATAAAACTGCTCGGGGACCTGCCCTTTATGGTCAGCCAGGAGAGTTCCGACGTCTGGGCGCGGCAGAACGAATTCCTGCTGGACCGGGAGATAGGCGCGCCGCCGGACGCGTTCAGCGAAACCGGCCAGCGCTGGGGCCTGCCGGCCTATAACTGGAACGCGGTGGAGGCGGGGAATTTCGACTGGTGGCGCGCCAGGGTAAAGAAGGCCTCCGAGTTCTACGATCTTTTCCGCATAGACCACATGGTGGGTTTCTTCCGCACCTGGGTGATACCGCGCGACGTCTCGCGGAAGCCCGGCTTCGACATACAGGACGATCACGGCGCGCGCGGGCGCGGCAGGAGGTTCCTGAAGGCTGTTTCTTCTGCGGGCCCCATGCTGCCCGTGGCCGAGGACCTGGGGGTTATACCGCCCTATGTCAAAGAAGTACTGGCGGAGCTGGAGATACCCGGCTACAAGGTAATGCGCTGGGAAAAAGGCGCAGACGGCTATTACATACGGCCGGAAACATACCCGGCGGTTTCACTGGCCGCCTCCTCCACGCATGACAATGAACCGCTGGCCGACTGGTGGGAAACCGTGGACCCGGCGGAGAAAAAACTTTTCTGGAAACTTATCTCCGGCGAAACCGGCAGGCCGCCCGCTTATTCAAAAGCCCGCGAAAAAGCCCTGGGCTCGCTGCTGTCGGCCGCCTCGCGCATAGTCGTACTGCCGATACAGGACATAGTCGGTTCCAGGGACCGCGTGAACACCCCCGGAACGCTGGGCGGCCATAACTGGACCTATCGTTTCCCTGCGGCGGCCGAGGACTTCCTGAAAAAATACGCGGACACCGCCGAAAGTTTCGCGGCGCTGGTAAAGGAGAAACGCGGATGAGAGCTGCAAGTCACAAGCCGGAAGGGACCTGCCTCAATAAGACCCTGTGCGCTATACGCTGTACGCTGTACGCTTCCATATTTTTATCCGGCTGCTCCCTCAACCGCACGGCCGCGCGCGTCACCTCGGACGTGATAGACAAGGGCCTGCCCGCGGTCTTCAGCCAGGCCGACTGGCAATACGCCAAAGAAGCGCTGCCCGCCAATTTACAGTTGATGGAGATACTGCTGGAGAACGACCCCGGAAATAAGACGCTGCTCATAAACGCCGCGCAGGGCTTCTGCGGCTATGCGCTGCTGTTCCTGGAGGAAGAGAGCCCGGAGCGGGCCTCCGCCTTCTACCTGAAGGGTCGGAGCTTCGCCGTCCGCGCGCTGGACGGCGCCACTGCCCGGACCGCGAAAAAAACCGACGCCCCCGCGCTTTTCTGGGCCACCTTCTGCAGGGCTTCCCGCATAAACATAAACCGGGACGACCCCGAGGCCATAGCCGAGCTGCCCTCGCTTGAACCGGCGGCCCTGAAACTGCTGCAGCTGGACCCCGGCTACTACTACAACGGCGCGCAGAGCATACTGGGCGCCTATTACGCCATAAGGCCGCGCATGCTGGGCGGCAGCCCGGAAAAAGCGAAAGAGTATTTCGAACTGGCGCTGAAAGGCGGCGGGGAAAAGTTCCTGATGAACCGCTACATGTACGCAAGCATGGCGGCCGTGGCCGCGCAGGACCAGGAACTTTTTGCGGAACAGCTGAATTATGTTATAGCCGCCGAACCGCGGGAAGGCGTCACGCGCCTGGCCGACGAAGTGGCAAAAATAAAAGCTAAAAAGCTCCTGGAGGAAAAAGATGAACTTTTCTAAGAACCTCGCCGTGCTCTGCGCGGCGCTCATTCTGGCCGCAGGCCCTGCGCGGGCGGGGACCCTGATAAAGCTGGCCACGCTGGCCCCGGACGGCTCCACCTGGATGAAGGCCATGAAGCAGTTCGCCTCCGAGGTGACGGAAAAGACCGCCGGCCGCGTGAAGTTCAGGATCTACGCCGGCGGGGTTTCCGGCGATGAAAAGGACGTGGTGAGAAAGATCCGCCTGGGCCAGCTGCAGGCGGGCGGCTTCACCGGCGTGGGCATAGGCGAGGTGGCTCCCGAAGCGCGCCTGCTCGACACTCCTTTCCTCTTCAAGAACGCCAAAGAGATCGACCACGTCTATAAAACGATGGACGGCGACCTGCGCAAGATATTCGAAAGCCGCGGCTACATACTGCTCGGCTGGGCCGAGGTGGGCATAGTCAACGTTTTTTCCAATTCGCCGATAACAAAACCCGAGAACCTGAAGGATATTAAGATATGGCTGTGGGAAGGCGACCCCATAGCGGAAGAGATGTTCTCCGCGCTGAAGGTAAAGCCCATACCGCTCTCCATCACCGACGTGATGACCTCACTGCAGACCGGCATGGTGGATTCCGTTTACGGCTCCCCGCTTTCGGTGATAGCGCTGCAGTGGTTCACAAAGATGAAGTATGTTTTCTCGCTGCCTATAACCAACGCTTCCGGCGCGGTCCTGCTCGCGAAAAAAGCCTTCGATAAGCTCTCAAAAGAGGACCAGACGACCCTGCTGGAGCTGGGGGAAAAGCATTTCCGCGAGCTGACGCTGGCCAGCCGCAGGGACAACGAGAAATCGATGGGGATATTAAAAGCGAAAAAGCTGGTGTTCACCGACCCCGCCAGCCCCGCCGTGGTGGCAGAGTTCGAGAAAGCCGGCGACGACGCCCGCAAGGCGCTGGTAGGCAAACTCTACTCCAAAGAGCTGCTGGACAAAGTGCAGACCGCCCTCAAAACCTTCCGCTCCGCCAAGAAGAACTAACCCCTCTCAATAAAAAAAATCAAAATCTTACTCCTTTGCCTTTCTGCGTCAGACTCCGCCCTGTCTTGCCACGCAGCAGGTAACCGCGTTGCAGGAGATATGGCTCGTACACTTTCGCTATCCAGTTTGAATCCTCGCCCACAAAAGCCGAGAGGGCATCCAGCCCGAGGGTGTCATGCTGCTGGAGTATCTCAATAATCTTGCGGTCAGTGCCATCAAGTCCGTCATCAGTGACGCCATTGCGGTCCATAACTTCCTTCACCTCACTGTCGGTAACTTCCGCAACCTTGTTGGCTATCGCATAGTCATTAACCTGGAAGATAAGGTTGCCGGCAATGCGCGGCACGTTCTTGCACCGCTTGGCCAGCGCTATGATAGCGTCGTTAGTGTAGTTAGCTGCGCCCATCTTCGACACCATGCCTTTGACAATCTCTATCATCTGCATGCCGGTGTACGCCGGGATGGTGAATTTCAGGGTGAAGCGGTCTATCAGCGGCTTAGCTAACGCGCCAGGCTCCGTAGTGGCGCCCACCACTATCAGAGGATTCAGATAGATGGTTAAGGTTGGATCCGTAGGCGATTGCACCTGTCTGTCCTCCATGATAGGGTACAGCAGCTCCGCTATCTCTTTAGACACGGAGTGGATCTCATCGATGAACAGCATCGCACCACAGTCCGGGGTCTTCAGCAACTCCTTAAGCTGCTCAGGCTTCTTGAGTTCCTGCCCGACGAACTTGAACAGCGGCAGATTGAGTGTCTTCGCCATAATCATTGCCACTGTGGTCTTGCCGGTGCCAGGCTGGCCACTAAATAGCATATGCGGCGGCAGTACTCCCTTAACTTTGGCCGCCTGGATATGTTCCAGCAGCCGGGCTGGAGCATATCGCGCTGGAGCATATCGCGCTGTTCGTCGGCCGGAAGTTCCTCGAAGTCCGCCGCCATTTTGGGGCCTATGTAGTTTTTTATTTGGATTATGAGTTCTTCCTTGTGAGCAAGGCGCGGCCTGCGGCGGTGAGTCGGTACTTCTGCAGACGGCTATTGGGCTTGCCGGGGCGGGTCATTTCAATGGTTTGATCACCCAGGAGAACGCGGATAACCTTATTTAATTGGCCTGAAATTTCCTTTTGGCCGAGGCGTGCAGACAACTCAGACTTTCCCAAAGGTGATGCCGTAAGCTGGCGCAAAACCCGGATTTCCAAGGACTCTGGCTGCGACTCTGGCTGCGACTCTGGCTGTGACTTGGCCCCGGATTGACTCTTCTCTCCCCCAACCGCCTCAAATGCCTGCTCCGGTTTGCGGCGGATAGTGACCACAAAGCCGTCGGTAAGGCTGAACTCCGGTTCGGCAAGACCTGCATCCCGGCAGCGCGTAATCATGTCCCCCGTGCCGGTGCCCATGCGTTCGATGTATTTAGTGAGGTAAAGCGGTTCGGCCAGCAGGGGATTCCAGGGCACCGAGCCATGCGGGTGGCGCAGTTTCTTCAGTGTGAGCGAGGGCGGCAGAGTGCCTGGATTCCAGACCTCCAGCCGGTCGGAAAAAAGCATAACCTGGACACTGCCGTTGCTGGTGTAATCCCGGTGCGCCACGGCATTAACGACAGCTTCGCGCACAACTTCCGGGGGGATCTCGTAGGCAACAGGCGCCCGTGAACTGTTCGCCCTCGTGCCGACGGCAAGATTGATCTTCGATAGGACGAAATCCACCGCATGGTCCACTAAATCAAATACCGTGCCTTTGTATGTCTGATAGGAAGGGATAGGTTTTGTCGCCACGGTGCCGTGGAAATGCGCGCACTTCACTTCCGAGGAGACCAGGAACCGCTGCGGCTGCCGCGCGAACAACAACACGGCGGCGTTGACCAACCCGCCCTTATCGAGAAGGTTTAAGTGGGTCAGAAGGTCTTCCGGAGAGGCCGCCTCGCTGAGCGGGAGGCCTCTGGCACGGCGGGCATCAAGAATGAAGCGGCGCATTTTTCCTTCATCCAGATCCTCCAGCGCAGCCCCGGGACACAGAGCGGCATCGAACGGCCCGGTGCGGATCAGTTCCCGGTCTTCAAGCACCTGCACCAACGCGGAATAAACGTCGGTGAGCAGTTCCGCGCTCGTTCCGAACCGGCGCCGAATAAGTTCCGCCCCGGCCCGGCGGATGAGCGCCTGCATCTTCGGATGTTTGGCTCCATCCTCCGCCCCTTTTACAAAGATCAGCCGCGCCTTATGCAGCCCGGAGGCGGTATTAAATTCGCGCTCTGTTGGTGAAAAGCCGTCGGCGTCCTCAAACCCGTACTCGTCGCCGAATAAGCCGAGGTAGATGTCGCACTGTTCCACTTCATGCAGATAGACTTTGTCCGCCCTGCGGTCGGCAGCGGGCACATCCTCAAACAAAAACGGCTCAAAAAACCGGCGCATAAGGGCATCGCCGCGCAGATAAGCGCGCAGCGCGGCCCGTTCCGTTGCGAATTCCTTTTGCGCGCTGCTTATGAATATGCGAATAGGTCTCATAAACATCCCCTGAGCTGAGTCAATTCTATTAAATCCATAGCAAAATTACACGATGCTGATGGAAAGTTATATGTGCTTTTTGGAAGCGCTATTTTTAAAGCTTTAACCGCCGGGGTGTCGAGGTGCTCCCCGTGTCGTTCGCCAGCGGCAAGCAACCCTTGGCGGTATTATTTGAATTCTTTCCAGTAGCGGGGGACCATGTATTTTTCGAAGGCCATAGCCTCGTAGAAGCCGGGGCGGCCGCAGGGGACCAGCGTGCCCTTGGCGCCGCGGGCGCGGCTCCAGTCCTCGAAGGCCGCCACCATCGTTTTGGCAATACCGCGCTTGCGGTATTCCTCAGGCACTATAAGTTCCTCTATGATGCCGGCCCGGCACTCGAAGTCCACTTCCAGCCGGCAGGAACCGGTCATGAAGCCGGCAATCGGGCCGCCCGGCCCGTCCGTGGCCAGCATCTTGAAGTAGTTATCGTCACGGATAAACTCCGACAGCACGCCTCGCAGGCCTTCGCCCACGTGGCCCTGGTAAAGCACCGTCAGCAGGCGCATTATCTCTTCCTCGTCGGCCGCCCCGGGCGTTCTGTAGGTAATATCCATGGTCAGTCCACCGTTATGGATTTGCTCACGTTCTTAGGCGAGTCCGGGTGCACGCCGTGGTCGCGTATCTCCAGGCGGTCCAGGAACTTCATCTTGCGCACGCTCATCTCCAGCGCCAGCACCTGCAGCACCACCGAACTGGTGAAGAAGACCAGCAGGTCGTCGCCGGTCCTGGGCAGGGTGATGTAGCCGTACTTGTAGGTCTTGGAATACATCGACGGCACGCTTTTTTTGGCGGCGTCGCGCAGCAGGGGATCCTCTTCGGCTATCACGTAGATGTTGGCGCCGCGTATCTTGTGCGTGTTTATCTGCGAGATCGTCAGGTTCACGTCCCGGGAGTTCGGCCCGGTGATGAACATGAGCGGGTAGTTGGTGTACATGCTCTCGAAGAAGTTGTGCCCGCGCAAGATGGAGGAGAAGAGCTCCCCCTCCTCCCGTGAAAGCTCGCGGGGTTTCAGATCGAAGAAGGCGTAGTCCGAGACCGCGCGGAAGATCCTGTAGAGGCTTTCCCCCTTCAGCTCTTTCCCGCCGCAGCCCACGGCGAACTTTATGCTGTCGGCGAACTTATCCACCAGGGCGCCCACGCCTTCCATGCCGAAAATGGTGTTCACGCCGAGGATAGTGTTCGGCCCGTGCTTGAACTCCGGCGCCTCGAAGCCCTCCGTGTGATTGAGCACCACCTCGCGCACCTTCAGCGCGCCTTCCCTGGCTATACCCTGCATTCCGGTTGCCAGGATATGGAGGCTCGGTTCCAGGAACAGATCGACCGCCGCCTGCTCCACAGCGTCGCGCGTGGCCTTGATGGAAGCGCCTATCAGCTCCGGGATGCGGTAAAGGTTCTCCCGGTATCTTTCAAGGTCCGCTTTCACCGCCGGCTTCAGCCGGGTCCTGGTGAAATATTCGGCCAGCCGCAGCGCGAGTATGTACAGCACCAGCAGCTGGTTTATGAAGCTTTTCGTGGCCGGCACGGCTATCTCCGGCCCGCAATACAGCGGGATGAAGATATCCGATTTCTCCAGCGCGATGGTGGAGTTGACATTGTTGACGATGTTGATGCGGACGACCTTTTTGCCGGCGGCCTTCACCTGGTTGAAGACGTCTACCAGGTCCTTGGTCTCGCCGCTCTGGCTTATACCTATAATAATGTCGCCGTCCTGCACCGCCTCCAGGCACTGCGCCCGGAAATCACCGGGCAGGTAGGCCGTTACGTTCACTCCGGCGATCTTGTTGAAGAACACGGAAGCGCATTTGGCCGCGTTATAGGAGGTGCCGCAGGCCACGAAATAAGCCGTCCGCCCGCTTTTGCGGCAGCCGGCCATGCTTTCCACGAAACCGGCAACTCGGGCTTTTATGTCCTCTATCTCCTCCAGCAGGAAAAAGGCGTCCGCGAACTTCACCGCCTGCCCGCTCCCCGCCGAAGCGCCCGCGCCGTTCACTTCCTCCAGCAGGTCGGCCAGGAAGGATTCCAGCGGGAGCGTGTTCAGGGACGGCCTGAACCCGCCCGCGAAGGACAGGGCCTTGCGCACGGTCGTCGAAGCGAGGAACGAAGCCGCCTCTTTTTTGAATTTCCCCGCGTCGGCTATGGCCGACAGCGCGAGTATCTTATTCTTAAGCTCTTTAACAAAACCCGGGTCCCTGGCCGAGACCTTCCTGGCCAGGTCCACCACCGGCGACCGGTCGGCGAAATAATTTATCACCCTGCCCGCGGCTTCCACCTCGCCGAAGATCTCCTGCTCCATGAAATATTTGAAAGGCTTTTTCAGCTCCGTCTCTTCCACCCTGAGGTGGCTCCTGGTCTTCTCTTTTGGGATGGGGCGGCCGGTCCGGAGGTCGAAGAAATCCGCCTTTTCATGCGAGTAAAGCGCGAACTCGTCCTCTTTTATCGGGTAAAGCATTTTTGTCATGGAAAGAACGCTGGCCAGGTCCGAGGAGACTAATATGAACGGCCCGGCGCCGTCCTGAGCCCCGCCGCCCATGTAGAGGCTGCTGCCGGCTTTTATGCAGGCCATCAGCTCGGTGACCGGGTCTACCACCACGGCGGCGAAAGAGCCGGTGGTTTTTTTTGAGGCGGCGAGTATGGCGTTCTTCAGCGCGCCGTAACGCTGTTTTTTATCTTTGGTGTTCCTGAGTTTCTTAAGTTCTATCGCGAAGAAATGCTCTATGGTGTGCACCAGCATCTCGCCGTCATTGTCGCTCTTCACGTCGTGGCCGGCCGAGAGCAGCCAGTCCTTGAGCTGGTCGCAGTTGGTTATGTTGCCGTTGTGCGCGCCGTAGAGATGCGTGTGGCAGCGCACCTCGTGCGGCTGCGCGTTCTCTTTGTTGACCACGCCGAAGGTGGCCCAGCGCACCTGGCCGCAGAACAGCTTGCCGGAAAGCTTGTCTATGCCGAGTTTTTTCGTTATCACCGTGGGCGCCCCCACGTCCTTCTTAAGAAAGATCCTGCCGGAAGCGTCCTGTATCAGGGCGCCGGTGGAGTCGTAACCGCGGTATTCCAGCATCCGCAAAAGCCGGGAAGCGACTTCCCCCAGGTCTTCCCTGTCTTTAGCGCAGCTCAATCCTATTACTCCGCACATGGCAGCACCTCGTCACCCGTAGCTCTCACCTATTTTTTACCAAATGTTCGAAGCCTTGGCAATTAATTTACGTAACATTCAACGGCGGCGCCGTATTTTACGTCTTGATACCGCGCATTACCGCCTGCCATGCAGGGTTTAGGCAACGGCTCATCTTTCCCCGACCCGGATTTTTTAAATTTGCAAAACACCCCGCCTACCGCTATAATAACAATTCGTGCGAAGGTGCCGCATCAGGCACAAGGCTGCGCCAGTGCCGTATTTGGCCCATGGCCATGCCGTAACGAAAGCAGCGCGTCATATGCCATGAAAATCGCTCTCATCAATCCGCCCCTGTCATATAACCAGCACGAAAAATCCCTAAACCCGGAGCCGTGGTTCCCCCTGGGCCTGGGCTATATAGCCGCCTATCTCCTCCAGGGCGGGCATGATGTCAAGATCTACGACCCCGACGCCGTAAAGATGCCCCTGGAGACCATGTGGGAGGAGCTTGCCCGGTTCGATCCGGACGCCGTGGGGATAACCTCTACCACAGGTTCATTCATGCTGGCCAAGCGGCTGGCTCTGGAGGCCAAGCGCCGGCTGAATTGCCTTGTCCTGATGGGAGGGCCTCATGTCACTGCTTTGCCGCGGTCCACGTTGCTTGGGACGCCGGGGCTGGACGCCGTGATACGGGGCGAGGGAGAGATCCCCATGCTCGCCCTCGCGAACGAGTTTGACGCGCGCGGCAAGGCGGACCTCAACAATGTCCCCGGTGCAGCCTTCCTGGAGGGCGGCCAGTACAGGGAAACGCCGCAGCCCGACCCATTCCCGGACCTGAACCTCCTGCCCTACCCGGCCCGGGGCCTGCTCGATATGCAGCCGTACAAGCGCTGCCGCAGCCTATATGGCAACGGGAAAATGGCCACCATCATTTCAAGCCGCGGTTGCCCGTCACAGTGCAACTTCTGCGCCAACGCCTCATCCATTTCCCGCAGGTTCCGTTCCCGCAGCCCGAAAGACTTTGTGGCGGAGATGGAGTGGATGGTCAAGGAATACGGCATCAGGCATTTCTATATTGCGGACGATTGTTTCAGTATTGACGCGAACCGGACCACGGCGATCTGCGACCTGATGATCGAAAGGAAACTGCGCGTGACCTGGCAGGCCGCCGGACGGGTCAACACCTTGTTGGACGATTCCCTGATAGCGAAGATGAAGCGGGCGGGCTGCGTCGATGTCCTGCTCGGCATCGAAACCGGCAGCCAGCGCGTTCTCGATATCATGAAAAAGGGAACGACACTGGCGATGGCTGAAGAATGCTGTGCCAAACTCCACAAACACGGGATCAACTGTTACAATTCTTATATACTGGGGGCGGAAGGGGATACCGTATTCACGGTCATCAAGACCGCTATCTTTTCAAAAAGACTGTTCTCGCTGTTCGCCCTTTTCAATATCCTTATCCCTTTTCCCGGCACGGCGGTCTTTGAAAAATATTATAAGGATTTCGACAGGCCGGACACGGACTGGACCGATTGGGCGTCCTTGTTTCACAGACGTCCGTACCCGCCAAGGCATACATCGCTCTCGTGGGGCGCCCAGAAAAGCTTATGGCTGGCGCTCTCCGTGTTGTACTACCTTGAACCCATCCAACTGCTGCGCCTGGTGTTGTTCCAGATCGACCTCGAATTGGATAAATATTAGACGGATCGACAGCTCCGGTCGAACAGGGCGCGGAACAGACAAGCGGAAGGGCAGCCTGTCCATTACGGTTCCTCAATAGCCGCTCCATTGCCGCGCCGTTCACGCTCCCGCAAATAAGACAGCACAGGCGCAGGTTCTTGCGGACCGGGTGCGAAGTATATTTTAATTATATGTCC
>PEXO01000062.1:14852-16610 GCA_002779045.1 Elusimicrobia bacterium CG08_land_8_20_14_0_20_59_10
AATTCCGAGACGGCGTTCCTGCTGCTCTTCTCCATCCTGGTGGGATTGGGTACGGGTTTCGGCGCCGTGGCCTTCCGCTGGCTTATAGCCAGCGTACAGAAATTGTTTTTTGAGGATGGCCGCGCTCTTCTGCACTTTATGGGGGACTATTATGTAATACTTCTCCCGGCCGCGGGCGGCCTGGTAGTGGGACTGCTGATCTATCATTTCGCGAAGGAAGCGAAGGGCCACGGGGTTCCCGAAGTTATGCTGGCCGTAGCCAATGAGGGCGGCCGGATAAGACCTAGAGTGGTCCTGGTTAAAGCGCTGGCCTCAGCGGTCTGTATCGGTTCGGGCGGCTCGGCGGGCAGGGAGGGACCGATCGTCCAGATAGGCTCCGCGTTCGGTTCTACCATCGGGCAGGTATTCAATCTCAACGAAGACAAGATAAAGATCCTGATAGCCTGCGGGGCCGCCGGCGGGATCGCAGCCACTTTCAACGCCCCCCTGGCCGGGATGTTCTTTGCCCTTGAAGTTATCCTGATGGCCTATGGGCCGAAACATATTTCCTCCGTGGTCCTGTCGGCCGTGACCGCGACCGTTGTTTCAAGGCACTTCCTGGGGAATTTTCCGGCTTTCGTCATCCCTTCCTACCAGATGTCGAGCGCCTGGGAGATACCGCTGTACTTCATCTTCGGTTTTCTTGCCGCCCTTACCGCCCTGGCATTCATTAAGGTCCTGTACAAGACCGAAGACGTGGTCGACCTGGTAAAAATGCCTGCGTATCTCAAACCCGTTCTGGGCGGGCTGGTCATCGGTTCCATAGGCCTTTTCTTCCCCCAGATATTCGGGGTGGGATACGGCTCAATAGAAAACGCGCTTCGAGGCGAACTCATTGCGCAGACAGCGGTCCTCCTGGTCTTCTTAAAGATAATGGCAACTTCCGTTACACTGGGTTCCGGCGGTTCCGGCGGCGTTTTCGCGCCCTCCCTGTTCATAGGGGCCATGCTCGGCAGCGCCTATGGCCTGTTAACGCAGTTCCTCGTACCGGCCGTCGCCATCCACCCGGGCGCCTGCGCCCTGGTGGGAATGGGCGCGGTCTTTGCCGGCGCGGCCCAGGCCCCCCTCTCAGCCATAATGATCCTGTTCGAGATGACGAATGATTACAGGATCATACTCCCTTTGATGATCACCTGCATCATTTCAACGGTAGTGGTCGGGCGGCTGAGCAGGGATTCGATCTACACTCTGAAACTGAGAAGGCGGGGCATCGACATCCAGAAACCCAAAGGCCAGGACCTGATGGAGACCATAAAGATAGCGGACGCCATGCGCACCGCCGTGGTCACGGTAAAGGAAACGGATACCATAGGAAGCGCCGGCCTGAAGATAAAATCTACCCATTACAGGGGATTTCCCGTGCTTGATCCGGAAAACAGGCTGACGGGAATAATTACCCGCCAGGACATAAACAAGGCCATGGCCGAAGGGAGATCGGGGGATGCGGCGCGCGAGATCATGACCAGGGACGTGATCGTCTGCTATCCCGATGAAGTCTTAAGATCAGCCCTGGAAAAACTGGGGAAAAAAGATATCGGCCGCATCCCCGTGGTCGAACGGAAAAACAGCGGGCATTTAATAGGCCTGATCGACAGAAAAAGCATTATTTCCTCCTACAATAAAGCTTTTACAAAAAGCGATTAACCCCTCCTGGCAGTCTGACACCGCATAACCTTGCGCGGCGGCGCGGGCATTTAGGATAATAAGGAATGCGCGCAC
>PEXO01000343.1:0-1810 GCA_002779045.1 Elusimicrobia bacterium CG08_land_8_20_14_0_20_59_10
AGCAAGGGCAGCATAATATTCCACCCCGCCACATGGTCGGTGGCGCCGTCGGGCCGCATATACCGGAAAATTGAAAGCCAGATCCCCAGGCAGCCGTGTATACTGGCGTCGGTGCGGCCGGTGGCAAGGCCCGACACCACCGCCTCCCCGGGGCGCCCCCCCACGGTAACCTTGTTCACTATAACCACTATCTTCTGGGTTTTATCGTAGGAAGCCGCCTCAAGCTTAGCCCCTTTGGCCAGCTCCACTTCAGGATTATAAGCGTTCTTTTTGCTTTTCATCTTCCCCCCTAAGCAAAGCAGTTAACACTAATATGCAAAATATCCCGCCGCCGCGCAAGGGCCGGTAACAGGAATTTAAGTATACTGTCCCCTTAGATGAGCCGCACGCCCGCCGCATGCGCGGCTTTTTCAGTTCCCTATCTAATGTCGCCAGTTGACAGGAAGAACCGGAGCTATTTCCAAAGGCCCGGAACCGGCTGTTATTCCCCGCCGCTAAGCAGATAATCGTTATTAATTACCTTTATAGACAGCCTGCCCTGCAGAACAGCCGAGTAAGCTTCCTTTACCGGCCGGACCACGATCCCTTCCCTGTGGGAAGGCGTCCCGGAATATTTCCCCTTCGCCATTTCAAGAAGTTGTTCAACAGTGTAGTCAAAGATCCCGCGGCCCTCAATTGGAACGGATTTAAGCCCCAGCTCTCCGGCGAGCTTCAGCCTCTCCTCATGGTCCAGGCGCCTGCCCGCCGGGATATCAAAAATATCGAAAACAAAAAGATCCGGCGCGGAAAGTTTCATGGGGTTTTTCTGGATGCCGGGACCGCAGATCTCGCCTTGTATCGCGTAATCCACCGGGCTGCCCGCCAGCTTCTCTTCAAGCCCGTACCTGCGCGCCACCTGCCACAGGGAATTCCCGGAGTCTTCCGCGTACTCATAATTTCTGCCGCACACGCCGAATTTTCCGCCGTGCCGGTAAACGGTCATGGAACTGCCGTCGCATTTGACGGAAATATAAACTTCCTTTCCCTTGAATTCCCCGATCACTTCGGGATACGCCTGAAGCCGGGGCTCGTCGGTCTTGCGCAGAAACGCCGGGAACTGTCCTATAACTTTGCCCGCCAGCTGCGCCGGGACCGGGATCTCATATTTCACAACGCCCAGGGCGGCGGTCACTTCCGCCCCGATGCCGCAACCGCCTGCAATGGCCCCGCCGGCCGGGATTATTGAAAGAGGAAACAGGATCCCCTGCGAAAGCATGCCTCTCAACCGGATCGTTTTAATGCGGAACCCTTCCGCGCCGTCAGGCATTTTCCTGTAACAGTTTTTGCGCAAAAATTCAAATTCCGGCTTAATAGGGAGAAGCGAGTCTATCTCAACGTAAACAGCCAGGTCTCCGGGCTTGTATTCCCCTTTTTTAACCACACACTGCCAGCCCAGCACACCGGCAAGCTCTATCAGATCAGCGCCCTCAATAGGCGAGACCGCTTTTATCAGCTGCACTGAAGCCAGTTTTCTCTCCATATGATCCTTTCGTTATCCGCGTCCCGGATCTTTAAGTGTTTTCCCTTTAGCGCGCCGCTTCCAGCTCCCCCATTCTTTTCCGCGCCCCAGGCGGTCCAAAAAGCTCAGCAGCCGGGATATCTTATCAACATCGACGGTTGCCGGGGATTGGCTGAAGAAGATCTTTATCCGCCTGTCAAAACGCGGCTTGGGATCTTTTTTTGTGAAATGTGTCACAGCCTGGCCTGGGCTTGGGCACCTGCAACCGCTTCCCCGCTCCAAATAGGTATTATGTCACCTTATTTCAAAAGA
>PEXO01000343.1:1853-4828 GCA_002779045.1 Elusimicrobia bacterium CG08_land_8_20_14_0_20_59_10
TTGGAGGAAACCATGGAGGGCCCGTAGATCAAATTAGCAAGCAGTTCCAGGGAATACGGCCGCCGGCGATGGCGCTGGCCAAAAACATACAGCCCCTTTTTCACACGAATAATGTCCCCCGCCTTAAGAAGGCCGCTTATCTTCATTGCGGGGTTACTATAAGCCGAAAGCAATGAAATAAGAGTTTGATAATCAAACTCTTCGCCCGCTATTTGAAGCCGTATATCCACATTCACATCAATATATCAGCAGACTAACTACAATATATCATTACTTACTATGCAGCACACAGGCCGGCTTATGCGCCGCTTCCCGGTCGCCTGCGGGCTGTTCCCATTTTCAATCCCTCTCTATTTCAGCTAATCGTTTAAGCACAAATTTAAGCGCAGCGCCGCTGTTAATAAACGCAGCCCAGGCAACCGCTTTTTTAAAACTGAAAGCGACAGGAAAATCCAGCTCCGGGAAATGAGAAAAGCGGCGTTCGCGGAAAGCCGACACATAAAGGCAGTCCACCAGCGCTTTTTCCGGCTCGGCTATAAAAAATCTTCCGGCCTCCCGCCAGGAGAAACCTTTAAAAAAAGCCGGGGCCAGGTGGTGTACGGCAAAAGTCCCGGCATTAGTGGTTATTTCTTTTGTATGCGCCACCGAGGCCAGCGTTACTACCTGCGGGATCTGCTCTATAATTCCGTGCAGGTGAAGCGCGCTTGTAAATGAAACATACGCCCTCCGCCTGGGAAGGATATACGGAATAACCGCGTACGGGCTGGGCATGGCGCCGCCGGCCGCCCATACCCCATGCGCCACCTTTACGGCAAGGCCCTGGCGCGCAAGAAAAGCCAGCCCCTGTGAAACCACGGAAGCGGACCGCCCTGAAACGCCGGCCAGTTCCCGCGCGGTAAAAACAGGCCGCCCAAGCTCCGCAATATGCGCAGCCAGAGTTTTCTTAACCGTTGGCATCGCCAAGTTCCTCCACAAAAGCCGCCGCTTTCAATTTTATCTCGTCCCACATTTCCGGCACGGCGTAAACCTTGCGGTCTTCCGGCGCCAGGTAGGCGGCAACAACATCCCTGAACATTTCAAAATCGGGCTCAAGAACGTTCTCCCTGGCCTTAACCAACCCTGCCTTATCGGGCAGCGGTAGTTTAAGCGTTCCGGGGCGAACCTGCGCGCTTAAAAGGTAAAGGTCGAAAATGTCACGGGCCTGCAGCACGGACCGGAACAATACCGCCGTAATTTTCTGGGCGGCCGCTATGCCGGCCGGGTAATGCGGCACAACTAGAGGCGCCATTAGATATGGCCTTAAAGAGGCTGCAGGTATGGGTTCCGCAACCGGCCCGCCCTGGAAGCCGCGCCTGGAGAATTCTACTTTGGTAAAATAGTCCTCTCCCGCCGCAGTTACAATATGAACCTTGAAGCGCTGCGTGGTGCCTGTCTGCTTAGCAGCGGCCATATCCGGAGGCTTTATTTCAGAAATACCGTAGGTTTTAAGATTTTCTTTGAAAGAAGGCGATGTTAAAATACGCATTACGCGTTTCTTAACCGACTCTACAGGCAGTTCCGCCACGTCAATATCCATATCCTCGGAATACCTGATGCCCTTAAAGAATAGCCGAAGGTTAACCCCGCCCTTAAGCGCCCAAAGCCCCATAGGCATATCGGCAGCCAGGTAACGCAGGAACTCTATATGGAATATTTCCCTTAACTGCAATTGATTATACATGATATGTATTATAGTTTAGTTGTACCTACGTTTCAAGACATTGTTTATATTAAATTCCATGCGCTATAAAATCAAAAGGCCCCGCTAGGGAGCCTTTATATCCGCCGCCGGGGACAATTAAAGCAGTTTATCCCCTTTTAGCGCTTTCGCCCGAGGCGCATTTTCTCAAGTTCCTTTTTCAGCGGCGTCCAATACTTAAAGTCGCTCGCCCTCTCAGCCGCCTCTTCTTTTTTCAGCAGCGCGGAAAGCCGCCCGACATTGCCGCGGATAGCCTCGCGCAGCAGCGGTCTTGCCGCCGCCGCTTTTTTAGCCTGCGCCGGGTGCTCCGCGCTCAAACTCACAAGCGTTTCAGGCAGCCTTGCCTGAGTGAGCCACCAAAAGACTTTTGAGGGATTTCCGCGACCGTTGCTGATAAACACGTCATTTTCTACCAAGCGGGTAAGCATAAGCCAGTCTTTGTCCCGCTGGGTCTTTTTGCTATCAACAAGGTCCGCCAGGGAAATAATATCTACACTACCCGCTCCCGGCACCCTGACGCGGCTGCGCCTGACCCACAGGCGGTTAAACGGCTCACAGCCCTTCAGCCGGCCCATCACATCCACCCTAAGCCCGGCTACCCCGCGCGCGCGGCAGCGGAAATGCGAGGCGTGGCCTTTTGCCAGGTATTCTATGGAAAGGTCGGGGAAATACACAGGAACCGCCTTCAACACCTTTAAGGCTCTTTTAAGCGCCTCAAGGTTCGCGGGCTCGGCAAGCACCACAAAATCAGAATCCCGGCTAAACTCGGCGGCGCCGTACAAAATACAGGCTTGCCCGCCGATAAGCAGGGATTTAACTTTTTGCTTTTTTAAAGTTGAAAGGACCCTGAGGATCGGGCTGGCAGTCAAGTTTCCCCCTCATGGCTAAGTAGAAATTCCAAAGCTTGGCGGATTCCAGCATGCGCTTGGCCGGTGAAAGGCGCAGCCAGGCTATCTCCTCCTGGTTCAACCCCGCCCCATACCGGTAAGAATTGTGCCTCATACGTTAATTATATAAAAAAACCAGCCTGTCCCCTTTACCCCCTCCCCTATCCTTGATCTTCGATTTTCGATCTTCGACTTTTGATTTCCTGGGCCACCCCGTATAAACCGGTATCAATTCTTTGATCTTCGTAAGCATCGCCGCAATATCAGCTTCCGTAGAAAGATGCTTCAGCCCCTGCAACTGCTCCTCGCTTAACGCAGAATCCGCCTCGCCGGCAACAGCCGCGAAAATA
>PEXO01000338.1 GCA_002779045.1 Elusimicrobia bacterium CG08_land_8_20_14_0_20_59_10
CGTGTATCCTTTCCGGATCTTCGACCTGTCCATACTGCCGCTTACGCTGGACTACCCGGCGATGCTGAGCTACCAGCTCTCCGAGCCTATGAAGGTGGTGACCAAGATCTATAAGCCCGGCACCAGCCCCACCGGCCCGGACGACCCGGCCAACAGCCTGGTAAAGCGCATAATAGGCATAAGGCCGGCGCGCACGCAGATCTCGGAGTACTGGGACGGCACGGATTTTACCCTTGCCCGGGTGCCGGACGGCAATTACGTTTTCAAGATCTACGGCTCCACGGTTACCGAAGCCATAAGCACCCTGGACGGCAGTTACAGCCTTACCAACCCGCCGCCGCTGGCGGACGACATAATAACCAACAATATCCCGGTGACCAAGGGCGTGACCCTTGACCTGTGCGGGGATTTCACGCGGGAGACCTATTTTGCGCCTAACCCGTATACCGGCAGCTCCGGCTGGTTCAAGATCCCCATGCTGATGAACGGCAGGACGAACCTGCGGATATACAACCTGGCGGGGGACCTGGTGTACAAGAAAGACTACGGGCTGCGCGGGGTCGGCGAGAACGTGGACGGGCTGGGGCGGTGCTCGGTGACGCATACGCACGAGTCCTGCTGGCCCAAGGTGAACAGCTACGGCCGGGCGGTGGCGCCGGGCGTGTACTTCGCCGTGGTCCGCTTCGAGGCTTCCCAGGGTACCCGCGAGGTCTGCCAGGTGGTCAAGAAGATATTAATTCCATAAGGGGAAGCTGGAAAGCCGGACGCCCGCCAGTCTGCGTAACCTTTTGTTAACATTTATTTCACCGCCGGTTAATAGTTCATTGGTAGACTGTATACGCGGGAAGACCGGTTGTCCGTGAGCGGGAAAGAGGACTTTCCGGAGATGTGCGCTTTTTATGGAAAACAGGGATGTGGACCGTCGGCTGAACGAGATGTGGAAGAGGGTTTCCGGAGCGGATTACGCCCCGGAGGCTCCTTCGCTGCCTCCCGACGTCAGGCACTCCAGCGCGGAAACGCTGCGCTTCATGCGGGAGAATTTCTCCAAGGCGGAAGGCGAATGGAAGACGCTGCTGGCCGGCAAGGACGCGCAGTTGCGCGACATTACCTCGCAGCTGGACGAGACCAGGCTGCACCTGGAAGATATTAAGCAGCGCCTGCAGGACGCGCGTGAGAACGCCCTGCGCCAGGAAATGGCAGTTTCTCTTAACCTGGAAGAATCCAAGAAGCTCCTGGCCGCGCAGAAGGAGAACCACGCCAAAGAGACCAAGCTTTTGAAGGAGCTGCTTGAGCGCACCAAGACGGAACTGACAAGCCTGCAGGAAAGGGTGGAAGTCCTGCGCAGGGAACGCGACGACTGGCGCCGTAAGCACGACGCGGCCGCGGTTGAAAAGGGCAATACCGCGGCTGCCAATGCCGGGCTGAACGCGCGGCTGGCCGATGCGAAAGAGGCCGTTGAGCGCACGCTGGCCGAGCTTCTTGCGGAGCGCAAGAACCGCCGGGACGACCAGGCGAAAATTAAAGCCCTTGAGGGGCAGGTAAAGGACCTGGGCGGGGGGCTTGAAAAAACGAAAGCCGACTGGGACGCCGAAAGAGGGCAGTGGCGGGAGATGTGGGACCGGGAGCGCTCGGTGTGGGAGACGCACCGCCAGGAGTTCGCCGTGTGGGAGGAGCGCCTGCGCTCCGAACGCGAGGCCTGGGCGCTTAAAATGCGCGAGGCCGAGTCCAGGGGGGTGGAGAACGCTTCCGGCCTGGCGGACGTGCTGAAAGAATCCAGCCAGTGGTCCGAAAAGGTCACGCAGATCCTGAAACTTTACGCGCTTAAGGGAGTGGAGCTTCCAAAAGCGTTCGTAGCGGCCGGCCCCGGCAGGGAGTTCAGCCGCGGGCGCAAAAGCTTTGTACGCATGCTGGCCGTGACCCTGGCGGGCCTGCTGTTCATGGGCGCGGCTGCCTGGCAGTTCCATCTCTACCGCGCCAGGGTCCATTACAGCCTTTTAAGCAGTATCCCCCTGGACCTGCCGGGCCCTTCCGGCATCGCGGTGACAAAGGACGGGGTGTGGCTCTCCGACTGGGGGCGCGGGCTTATGCTGAAGGATGCCCGCGATTACGCTACTTTACGGCTGCTGCCGGCCCCGGCCGGCGCCCCGCTCAAACCGGGCGCGCTCAGCGTGTCCGACGGCGGTCTGTGGACGCTGGACCTGGCGCAACTGCGCTATGCCAGGCAGGATTTTGCCACCGGGGCGGTGCTGGAATCCGCCAAAACCCCGGGCCCCGCCCCGCAGGGCGCGGCCTGGGACGGCTACAACCTGTGGGCTTTCGACGCCTCTTCCGGGCTGCTTTACAGGTATTCCCTCGATCCGAAGTCCGGGCCTTCCGCTTCCTATAAGCTGGAGGGCCTGAAAAGCCTGGTATGCATGCAATGGGCCGGGGGGCGGCTCTGGACGCTGGACTCGGACAATATGCTGCGCCGCTATGTCCCGCAGGACGGCGGGTTTAAGCTGTTGTCAAGCCAGGAATTCGGCCCTTCCGCGCCGGCGGCTTTCTGGGTGGACGGTAATATTTTCTGGACGCTGGAAAAGGCCGGGAAACTAAGTAAGGGTTTTGAGCTCAGGCGGTACGCATTGAAATCATATATCTAAGTAAAAGACATTGATTTAGTACGCGGAAAATGGCAAAATTTCACTGGGCCGTCTGATGAGCATAGCTCCTGGTACGGCACAGACACAGTCGAGTGCCTATTATGAAAAATAAAATGTCCGTGCTGCTCTGCGCCGCGGCTTTATTGGGGTTTTCCGCTCCGGTCCTGGCCCAGCAGTTGTATATCGTCGACATGGATGTGCAGGTGGACCATACTAACCCGACAGGTTACTGCGATGATGTACAGGGCCTGCTTAATGGTGCTATAGATCTCGGCGATGAATACACCGTGGCTTTCGCTAGAAACGGCGGCAATGTCTGGCAGGATTCGGCCCGCATAGAGTTCGAGAGGCCCACCAGTAAGCCGGGTACCGACTACGGACCTGCCGGGGCCAATTATGTGTACCCCAACAGCTGCCTCGGCCTCTGCGCGGCCATACAATGCGTGGTAACCAGCACTCCCTCCACTTTCGGCATAGACGACATGACCTTCGAGATCTTCAAGTTCGCGCCCGGTTCCAACCCGCTGGACCCGTCCAGCACACCGCCAATTAAGACCATTTCGCTTTACAATATCGGTACCTGCAGCTGCACAAGCCCTGCCTGCGCCGCCGCCCCGGTACAGATCCTCAACAACACCACCGGCGGGGCCTGGTACTGCGCGGCCTGGGACGGTTCTTACAATCTCAACGGCATCTTCGGCAAGACCAATGGCCAGTACGGCTTCCGCGCCAGGGTCACCACCCGGCAGACCACCGCGCAGGGCACCAGCATAGACATTGAACAGACCTCGGCTTATCCAGGCCAGAACCAGATCCCCATACAGATAGACGTCACCAACCTGCATATGATACGCTCCAGCCCCACTCCCGTGGGGCGCCTTACCAAGGTGGCGGCGCAGCCCTATAACATCCTTTACAGGCTTTCCAAGGACTCCACCGCCACTATCTCCATATACGACACCGACATCTCGCACCGGGGTACCTGCCCGAATTCCATGCCCCCCGTGCGCACCATTATCTCCAGCCAGCCGCGCGTGGGAGAGGGCATACCGGACGGCGTCCTTACCAACGGCGATTTCTGGGATGGCAGGAGCAATAAGGGCGTGATAGTCCCCCCGGGTTCCTATCTGGCCCGGATAGACGCCTCCTCCAATGATATGTGGGGCACCGACCTGGCCTGGCCGGCCACCATACAGATCTCTCTTGACCCGCTGCAGGTAACCGATGTGGCGGTAAAGCCGCTCGGCGCCTCATCCACGGATATGGCCAATATAAGCTATATGCTTACCGAGGCTGCCACGGTTTACGTCGACATCTATCCGCCGGGTACCACTTTTGCCACCACTAATGTATCCGGAGCGCCCACCACCAGCCCCAGCGTCCCTTTTCTGAGGCGGTTCAAGGAGCAGAAGGAATCCCGCAAGACTTCCTATACCTACTGGGACGGCCGCGATTCCGCCGGCTACCCGGTCTGCGACGGCGACTATGTATTCGTCATCTACGCCGAGCTGCCGTCCAGCGGCAATTTTAATTACACAGGCTGCACCGGCACGCACGCGTGGTCAAAGGTGCAGACCAGGAGCGTAAAGGTGGGTGTGGTGCCGGTGGCCCGGGGGCCGGTGCTGGCGTTCATGCGGCCCTCTTCCACCGTCATAGGTTCCTCCCCTTCCGCCGCGGGGCTGGATCCTTTCTATTTCCGTTACACTCCGTCGCGCGACGCCTGGGTCAGGCTCAATATAAAGAGGATGACCGGCGGCGCCGGTGACCTTGTGCGCACCGTGGTGGGCACGGCTATGGATCCGCAGTGCAGCGACAAGCTTTGCGGAGAAGTGCGCTTCGCCAACGTGGTGAACCGCGAGATGTGGGACGGCAAGGACGATTCGGGCAATTATGTCTCCAGCGGCGCCTACCTGGCCGAGTTGATCACTGTGGACCCTTTCCAGTGCTCCGAGCTGAAGACCTCCACCATGACGGCTATAATGCCGGTGAGTATGTTCCGTACCGTGGACGTGCGCACCACGCCGCTCTTAAGCTCGTCCTCCGCCACGGCCACGATACGGTTCCAGCTTTCACAACCTATGTATTCGGAGCTTAAGGTCTACCCGCGCGACACGGTGATAAGCCCGTCGGACTTCCCGCTGCTGGCCGGGCTTTCCGGCATAACGCCGGTGTA
>PEXO01000366.1:0-2464 GCA_002779045.1 Elusimicrobia bacterium CG08_land_8_20_14_0_20_59_10
AAAGTAATAAGCATTTAAGCACGAATAGCGCCGGCGCTATTTATAGTCCGGGTCCACGTAGGCGCGGTAGGAGTGGGGGGTAAGGGCGGACCAGGTGTACTTGTTGGCCGGGTTCCACAAAACCCAGCTTTCCAGCAGGTTCAGGCGCGCGGCGATAAGCTGCGCGCGCACTTCCGCCTGGCCGTAATGCACGCCGAAAAGGGAAAAGTCCTGCAGGTAGGGCCGCAGCTTGGCGTAGCCGGGGCCCAGGCGGAGCATGGCGTCCTTCAGGCCGCGGTCTATAACCCTGTAGGGGCTGGCATTGGGGTTCTTTATCCCGTATGCGCCCCGGGCATAATGCGACGGGTACATCATGGGATAGATGAAATCGGCGCCGGCGGTCAGCGTTTTCATGTCCTGGCCTATGCCCATGTCGTCCTTCGCGGAGGTGGTCAGGCCGAAAACGTCCACGGACATTTTCACTTCGTAGGGGGCCAGGCGCTTGCGCGCATAAGCCAGGAAGTTCTTTAGGTTGGCCACGGCGGACTTTGAGTTGTGCGGCTTGGAGTAGAGGCACTGGGAAATATTTCCTTCCGACGGGTAGCGGATATAATCGAACTGTATCTCTTCAAAACCGGCCTTCGCGGCGCGCTCGGCTATGTCCAGGAGATAGGCCCAGACTTCGCGGTTGTAGGGGTCGGTCCAGGTGGCGCCGTTGCGGCTGCGCCAGGGCCGCCCGTCGGGAGTTTTTACCGCCAGGTCCGGACGCGCTTTGGGGAGCACCCTGTCGTTGAAAGAGACGATGCGCGCGATGGTGTAAAGCTTTGCCGCCTTAAAGTCCGCCACCATGGCTTCCGGCCGCGGGATAGCGGCGGTGTAGGCGCCGTATTTTTCGGCTTTTTCAACTCCGGGGATATAGACCCTGCCGTCGGTTTCCTTGATGGCTATCACGACGGCGTTCAGAACGGTGCCGGAGATGTGCTTTAGCAGTTTCTGCCTGCCTTTGGGCGAGCCGGAGCCCCAGGAGGTAAGATGTATGCCGCGCACGCGGCGGCCGGCCAGGATCAGCGCGTGTATGGCCGTGGTGGAAACTCCCGGGGGGGCGGCGGCTTTAGGGGCGGTGGAATTTACCACGGAGCTGCCGGGAACGGCCGCGGCGGGGACGGCGGTTTCCGGGGCGGTGGAATTTTCTGCGGAGTAGCCGGGAACGGCCGCGGCGGGACCGGCGGCCCTGGCGCAGCCGGAGGCCGCAATAAAGAGCACAGGCAGCAGCAGCGCGGAAAGAACTGTATTAAGCATGCGGTAATAGTCTACAATTTATGGAGAATAGCGCGTATCGGGACATTTTATGAAAACCATGATGCGGGTTCTTTTTGGAGTTCTCCTTATGACAACCACTCTTAACGCGGCGCAGACCCTTACCGTCCACTACAGCCGCCTGGGCGGCTACGACGGGTGGAAACTGTGGGTGTGGAACGATGCGGACCACAAGCCGGGGTTCGATGTGGCCGCGTCGGGCTTCGACTCTTTCGGGGCCGTGTTCAAACTGGACCTGCAGGAGACCAGGCTTTCCGGCAAGAGGACCGGGCTGCTGCCGCGCCGCGGCGAGTGGCTGGAAAAAGATTCTCCCGACCGGTTCCTGGAGGCCGCCGCTCCCGTGGAAATATTCCTGCTGGAGGGCGACGGCGCCGTTTATACCGCGCCGCCGGAGATGTCGACCGGCATTACGGGGGCCTGGTTCGACGGGGCGGGGATAGTGCGGGCGGGTTTTAACAGGCCGGTGGACGCGGCTTTCCTGGCGGGGCAGGAGTTCTCCCTTGTTTCCGGAGAGAAGCTGACGCAGGCGCTGAGCGCGCGTACCGCCGGCGACGCGGCTTATTCCCGCACCGCGCTGCTCTCTTTCAATATCCCGGAGAACTTCGACCTGGCCCCGGTAAACGAGGGGAAGTACGAACTGCGCTCGCGTTCCCTGAAGCCGGCCGCGCTGCGGCTGGGCGACGCCATGTACGCTAAAAAATTCTATTCCGCGAAGCCGCTCGGAGCGGTGACGGCGGACGGCGCCACCGTTATACGGATCTTTTCCCCGACGGCGACTGCCGCGGAGGCGCTGATCTACGACGAGCCGGGCGGCGCGCCGCGCGCTTTTGCCCTTGCCCAGAAAGGAGACGGGACCTGGGAAAAGGATTTCGGGAAGCCCCTGGAGGGGAAGTATTACCGCCTGCGGGTGCGGCAGGGCGGCAGGACCTACGAGGGCAACGATCCCTACGCGGCCTGCGTGCTGGGCGATAACGGCCCGGCGCTGATACATAAGGACGAGACGCCGGTGGCGCCGGGCCCGGTCTTCGGCCTGTCGGAAACCGTGCTTTACGAAGTGCATTTGCGCGACCTGACGATGGACGAGTTCTCCGGCGTGAAGCACAAGGGCAAATACCTGGGCGCCGCCGAGACCGGCACGGCGCATCCGCGCTTCCCGGAGATAAAGACG
>PEXO01000366.1:2485-3819 GCA_002779045.1 Elusimicrobia bacterium CG08_land_8_20_14_0_20_59_10
CTGGGCGTGAACGCGGTGCATATCCTGCCGTTCCAGGACTTTGAGAACGGCGACAGCACCACGGCCTATAACTGGGGCTATATGCCGGTGAACTTCAATTCGCCGGAAGGTTCCTACGCCACCAAAGCGCGCGGAGGGGCGCGCGTGGCCGA
The DNA here is from genome assembly GCA_002779045.1 of Elusimicrobia bacterium CG08_land_8_20_14_0_20_59_10. Lineage (GTDB taxonomy): Bacteria > Elusimicrobiota > Elusimicrobia > Elusimicrobiales > UBA9959 > UBA9959. Next base: position 2,638 of record PEXO01000366.1, read on the forward strand.
GACCAAGCTGATGATAGACGCCTTCCACCGCAAGGGGCTGAAGGTGATAATGGACGTGGTGTACAACCACACGGCGGAGACGCGCGACGCGGTATATAACTTCAACGCTCTGGCGATGGACTATTATTACCGCGTGAACCCCGACGGCGGCTATTCCAACGGCTCGGGCTGCGGCAACGAGTTCAATACCGAGGCCCCGATGGCGCGGCGGTTCCTTATAGACAGCCTGCTTCACTGGGTGCGCGAATACAAGGTGGACGGGTTCCGCTTCGACCTGATGGGGCTTATAGACTTGGACGCGGTTAAGGAACTGGTTAAGGCGCTGAGGGCCCAAAAGCCCGACATCATGATCTACGGCGAGCCGTGGGCCGCCGGGGCCACCCCGACGCGCGGCGTAAGCAAGGGAGCGCAGCGCTCCGCCGGGTTCTCCGTGTTCAACGACAATTTCCGCGACGCGCTGAAGGGCAGCGTGTTCCATATAGAGGACCTGGGCTATGTGCAGGCGGCGAAGAACCGCGAGGCGGTGATGCGCGGGATACGCGGGGCCGTGGACGAATTTACCGACGGGCCGCTTGAAACGCTGAACTATGTTTCGTGCCACGACAATAACACGCTCTGGGACAGGATAGACTTGTCGGTGAAGGGCGGGAGCTGCGCCGACAAGGTGAAGATGGACAAGCTGGCCAATGGCGTGGTGCTGACCTCGCAGGGGATCCCTTTCCTGCACGCCGGGGAGGAGTTCCTGCGCACCAAGAACGGCGAGGAGAACTCTTATAACCTGTCCGATGAAATTAACCGGCTGGACTGGACGCGCAAAAAGGAGAACTTCGCGGTGTTCTCTTATTACCGGGACCTGATAGCGCTGCGCAAGGCGCACCCGGCTTTGCGCATGAAGACGGCCGCGGAGGTGCGGGGTAACTTGAAGTTCTACGAAGAGCTTAACCTGAAGATAGAGCCGCCGGCCATAGCCTATGTACTGTACGGCGGCGAGGCGGGGGACAGTTGGACCAGGATAGCTGTGCTGATAAACCCGACGAAGAAAACGATGAAGTTCGCGCTGCCGGAGGGGGAATGGCGTATCGGGTTCAACGAGAAGGGGCTGTATAGCGGGCGCGAGCTGAAGTACTCAAAAAAGATAGGCGTACCGCCCCTGTCGCTGCTGGTGGTGCATAAGTAGGGGGG
>PEXO01000366.1:3841-4586 GCA_002779045.1 Elusimicrobia bacterium CG08_land_8_20_14_0_20_59_10
GCAGGTTATCAAAACGCGCTCGGCCACACCGTGGCCCCGCTCTGCCTCAGGCCTCGGCGCTATGCAAGCCTCGGCCTTCGGAAGGTTTTGTTAACCTGCCCCCCGGTCTCGTCCCTCCAGGAGAAGTAGTGGATGGTGGAGGGACTACCTGCATGGGACCTCAGCAAACCCGTTGCAGAAGGGGGGCCCCGCCATAATTTCCCAATGGCGGGGGGGAACCACGTAAGGGTTCCGAAGCTATGCTAGTGCCGTATCAAAGGCTATGCCCCCCAGACGGCCCTCTTCCGGGTTTGTCGAGGTCCCATGCGGGTAGTCCCGAACCCTAGTACCCCAGTTCTTCGTTCACCAGCACTACTTCCACGTCGGTGGAGGCGGGCTTTTTGTAAAGCGTCACCAGGATGTTGCAGATGCGCTGGGGGGAGTTGCAGTCCGTGCAATGCCCGGCCTTTACGCAGGGATTGTCCTTGTTAAGGCGGATATTATTAGCCAGCGCGGAGATATTGCGCATGCGCCAGCGGGCCTGGTCCAGGTCCTCCACTATTTTGTTTATGCCGGCCACCAGCACCACCTTGCCGGGGCCGTAGATGCAGGCCGCCGCGCGATTGCCGTTGCCGTCGAGCAGCACCAGCTCGCCTTTCATGGTGACGGCCTGCGGCGAGGCGAAATAAAAGTCCGCCGCCTGGGCTTTCAGCCAGGTGCTGAGCTTTTCCTCCCTGTCCATTCCCGGCTTATGCGTTATTATCTC
>PEXO01000303.1 GCA_002779045.1 Elusimicrobia bacterium CG08_land_8_20_14_0_20_59_10
CGGCTGGCTGTAAAGGCCGACCCCAAGGAAGTGGAAGCAAGGTTAACGGCGCTGATCGCCAACTATCCCGACAAGGCCCAGTTCCAGAAGAACCTCAAATCCGTGGGCTGGACGGAAGCCGGCCTGAAGAAACTGCTGAGCAATCAGCTTACGATACGCGAAACAGTGATGGCCGCAAAAAAGATAGCCGTTACCGAAGACGACATGAAGAAATTCTTCGAGGCCAACAAAGAAAAGCTCGCCGCGCCGGAAGCCGTAAAGCTGAGCCAGATCTTCGTTAACACGGAGGCCGAAGCCGGCGCGGCCATGGAGGCCCTGGGCATAGGCGCGGACTTCGCCAAGCTCTCGGCCCTTAAATCCACCGATGCCAACATCAAGAAGAACAGCGGCAGCGTGGGCTACGTGAACAAGGGCATGCTGCTCCCGGAAATAGAGAAGGTGATATTCTCGCTCAAGCCGGGCCAACACAGCGATGTGATCCCTACCGGCGCCGGTTACAGCATCTTCAAGGTGGAGGAGATCAAAGCCTCGCAGCCGGCGGTCTATGAGACCGTGAAGAAGGACCTGAAAACGGCCATGATAAACCAGTTCATAACCCAGAAGCTCCCGGAACTCACCGCCGAACTGAAGCAGAAGGCCAAGATAGAACTGAAGCCCTGAGCGAACGCCGGGCGCTGAAAAAGAAGAGGGCCGGATAAGATCCGGCCCTCACTTTTTTGTTCCCGGCGGGAAGGTCCCTAGTGCGCGGGTTCTTCTTCTTCGGTCTTCTTACCTCCCAGGAACGAGTGGAGTATGAAATACGCCACAAGCGCTATAAGGAGTATCTGGGAAGCGTAGAAATAATTGGCGCCCGAGAAGGTATAAAGGTCGTCGAAGCGGCCATACAGCAGCGAGAACCGCGCCATCACGGTATTGCCGAAAGCCGCGCCGAAGTAGATCATCAGGAAATAGATACCGATATTCGAGATCTTCTTCACCGCGCCCTTATGCTCCACCGAGAAGAAAAAGTAGAACAGCACGCAGATGGTCCCGCCCGCCACTACCAGCGAGTTGAAGATCATCATCGGCGTCATCGTAGCCAGCGCCGTGAAAGGCTGTATCGCGCCGGCTATCTGGCTCATGAAGTCCGTGGACAGCGTGGCCGGAATAGCCAGGCCGGCGCCGTAGCCCATCATGAACGTGAAGCCGTAACGCGAGATCCACGAGATCCTGGGGATGAACTGTGTAACCAGCGAAAGCCCCAGCACGGCCGGGATAAGAACGAAGAAGTCGCCGGAAAGCAGCGGCTCCCACACCTTCGGCTTCCAGATATTGAACAGGTACACCTGGAACCACCAGCCCATGCCGGCACCCAGGTACAGGTGTTCCGCCGCCTTGAAGAACGGGTTATCCCTGTACAGGAAGCTGAACAGGAATATCGTCAGCCCCGCCGCCATCCAACCGCCCGCTATCATCCATGTTTCCGACATAGTCACCTCATTAAAGCCTGTTCTTACAAGTGTTTTATTATCAGCAGTATAATGTTAGACGTCAAGATAAGCGCCAGCACCAGCAAATGCGCCAGGTTAAGCGCGTCTATCCCGGAAGTCCCCTTGCCGGGTTCCTTCACAAGCGATTCGTATTCCGCGGCGCCCTTCATGCCGCCTATAAGGCCTTTCAGCTGTTTGGTCTGCAGGTAAGGGCCGTAGCCGGGCTGGCTGATGGCCGTGCAGCCGCCCACCACCGGGACATTGTATTTGTCGCCGACAAAAGCCACCCACCAGTCCAGTATGGAAGTGCCGGTGATATTGACCACCAGCGCCATATCCCTGTAGTTCTTTATGCCTTGCATGACGGGCATGTCCCGCACCGGCTTGCCGTTCCTCTCCTTGTCGTATATGCCGTAGAAGTCGGAGGACATCTGCGTCATCACAGCCGCGGCGTTCGCCATATACGGGAAGATCACATAGTCCGTACCGTAGACCTTGCCGTAGTCCTTAGGTACGGTCTCGAAGATCTGCTCTATAAGGCCGGTGGAACCGGCTATATAGGTGACCACACCGATGCGCAGGTTCTTCTTGAAAGCGTGCCTGATCACGGCCACCGCCTGGGGGTGAAGCTCCGGCCTGGTGGAAGGGTCATAGTCCAGCGAGAGCAGCAGGAACGCTCCGGGCTTAAGCGCATCAACATAATCGAAGGCGTTACGGGCGTCGCGCGAGATGGTCTTGTTCGGCAGCCCCAGGGGCCGCATTATCGGCACAAAGAGCACCACTGCAAGCACCAGGAAGATCCAGCGCCTGTCCATCTTGAAGAATTTTTGGAGTGTTTCCTTCATGTGTTAATCCTTGCCCATGTACTGTTTCTCTATACCGAAGATTATCTTAAGCGACGTCACTATGGCGCCGATAGCGATGCCTATCATGATGCCCCGCTTGCCCGCCACCGCCGGCACCTGCATTATCCATTCTATAATGTCGGCCACCCCCTGCCCGGTCCAGCCCAGTAAGGAATCCCATATCATCTGGCCCAGCGGCACCTTCCCCAGTATCAATACAAAGGCCGCCACGAACAGCACGAAAGCCTGCCGGGACTTTATCCTGAACGACCTGTAGGCCGTGGAAACGATATAGAACGCCAGCACCGCGAACATCGTTGAGCTCAGCGCATTATAGATGTAGCGGAACGACCAGCCCAGGGAGGTGACCTGCCCGTCCACCATCTGCCTGCCGTCGGTCATCATGGCCGGGACCACCATGGCCAAAAACCCTATATAGACGAAAAGGCTGTAGCCCCAACCGTCGGCTTTGCGCTTGATCTTGCCGTAATGCGAGTAGAACAGGCTCACCAGGCCCAGCAGGAAGGCGAAGGCGGATACTATGTTCTCCCACTTATTCATCAGCTCTACGTAATCCACCGAGTATTTGTGAGGAATATAGTAGGAGGCCACCATCAGCAGGCCGGTTACCATCACTATGGCGAGGGGGATTTGTTTTTTTATGAATTTCATATCAATATGCCTTGAACAGGTTCAGTATGACCCGCACGAAAAAATCCCAGTGCAGTTTCGTACCCAGCGACACCAGTACTATGCCCAGCGACACGGAAGCCATAACCACCAGTTTGCCGAAATCCTGTACTTTCAGCGCGCTCACCAGCATCGGTTCCTTCGATAGGTACGCGCCGGCGGCGTAAAGTTCCTCGCCTATCAATGTATAGTCACAGGCTGTGAAGAAGAACGGCAGCTGGCTTTCTATGTCGGTACCGGCTATCTGTATGGCGCCGGAGGCGGCGCCCACTTCGGCCAGCAGCAGGGACTCAGCCATGAAGTAGCCCATAAAGAAACAGGCCGCCGGCTTTTCGCGCGAGATCATGCCGTCCACCGAGGCGGCATACGAGAACTGGTCGGCACTGACGAAGAAGTTCATATCCTCGCGGTAGGAATCCGGGCGGCCGGCTTCCAGGTAGGACTGCTTAACAATCTCTTTACAGACGGTCATCACGATGGGGTCGTAATGGGGTATCTTTATATCGCTGTCGTACTGAGCCACCTTCTTGGAAACCTCGCCCAATATGAAGGCGGAAGCTATAGTGGAAATGGAGCTCATCGTGCCTATCCCCGGCACATAGAAGATGGGTTTACCCATTTCGGTGGCGCGGCCTATGGCCTCGTCTATCGCGTCTAGCCCGGCGATGCGGCGTATGAAAAGCCCCTTGCGCTTGGCGTGTGAGACCGCCCAGAAGAATATTACTATCATGACCAGCAGGAACAGCAGGTTGTTGAGCCGGTCCAGGCGGAACCAGTTGCTTTTCGAGGCGGCATCGACCGCCGGCGATTCGGCCTCCACACTCCCTTTGCGCAGCAGCTGCGCCTTGAATTTCAGGGGCGTGCCGGGGGGGATATCCCCAAAAAGGGTATTAAGCTCGACTTTCAAGGCATGCTGCGCTTCGCCGGAATCCCAGGCCCAGAACGGCAGGTTTATGTCCTTGCAGGTCTTGGCCGTGGCAACGAATTCCTCGCCTTTGCGCCAGCCGCCCTCGGCCAGGGAAGAGCCGTAAACCACGTAGGAGGCGTCGGCGCTGTCGGAAGGCCCCACCGGCCATTTCAGCAGTACGGAGGCGCCCGCGTCATAAGGCATATCCACCGCGGTGAAGCCGTCTATGGTCCCCGGCGCGGCCTTTCCGCCGGCAACCGCCAGCACCGGGCCGGCCGTCAGCAACAAAATTATGAGTGCTTTTATTTTATTTTTTGTCATAACTGGTAGTAATATACATATTACTGGTTTTGCACGCAAGAAAGAATCTCCCGCACCGGGACCGCTCCGGCGGCCCGGGGGGCGCCTATTTTTCCAGCACCTCTATGTTGGCGCGCGGAACGACCACCACCTCCCCGCCGGCCAGTTCCACTGTCAGTACGCGCGCATACGATTCGCTGCCTATTTTGGTCAGCTCCGGAGGCAGCGACTTGACCGTCCCTATCACGCCGAAATGCGGTTCCCGTATTATGCGTATCGGGTCGCCGGGCTCTATCCAGCCGCGGTCCTGATCCTTCTTGCATTCCGTCACGTTCTTGGGAAAGCCCGGCACTATTATTTCCGGGCGCATCACGCCGGCGCGTATCTGCGTGGCGCCGGAAACCGACGCCTTCTCCCCGTTGCGGGAATGCAGCAGCTTGAACGTGTATTCCGCCATCGGTATCATGCCGAAGCCTTCGGTCACTATCAGCGTAATACCCACCTGCTCGGTACCGGTCACCGCCACGCCTATATCGTAACCCAGCAGCTGGCGCA
>PEXO01000090.1:0-3322 GCA_002779045.1 Elusimicrobia bacterium CG08_land_8_20_14_0_20_59_10
GCGAAGGCCCTCGACTGGGCCGGGAATTCTTCCGTAGTCTATTCCACCGTGGTGTTCACCTACGATATTACAGCGCCCACGGTGCAGATAAACACGCCGCTGAACAACGGCTATTACTCCGCCATAAAGCCGTCCACCTTCTCCGGCCAGGCCTTCAACAGCCAGTCGGAGGCCTATACCGGGCCCAGCACCGTGACGCTGGCCATAACAGATATCACCGACGGCGGGAACTTCTATTGCTACTACGGCTCCTCCTTCAGCGCCTGCGCCGCCTCCGTGTGGCTGCCGGGACAGGGCTCTACGGCCAGCTGGCATTATGATATCCCCGTCAGCAGCTTCACCAGCGACCATAAGTACAAGTACGAGGCCGATGTCTATGACCTGGCCGGGAACCACCCGGCCGTGCCGGCCGCCGTGGAAATGAAATACGACCTGGATATTCCCACTTCAACTATCACCTCACCCTCGGCGGAATATGTGAACAGTCTTCCATCCATCAGCGGCCAGGCCAGCGACGACCTGAGCAATAACAAGACCTATGAAGCCGGGCTGGGGACCTATACCGTAAAAGCCGCGCTGCAGCTGGTGGGCGGCAAATGGTGGGACGGCGCCGGCTTTACCGGCGACGACCCCTCCTGGTACGAGACCTCCGTTAATACCGGTCCGTACAGCGTCGGCGGATTTATCCTCGACTGGACCTGGGATATGACGGCTGTGGGGAAAGTGGGCGAACTTCAGAGCGTCATTAACTCGCTTGGGACAAGGGATTACCTGGCTGTTTCGTGGTCCTATGACCTGGCTGAGAACCGCCAGTACGGCGCCGGTGTGCAGCCTACGGGCGCCGAGGTGGCTGCGGCGGGCGCAGGCCGCATAATAAGGTTCGACAACCAGAAACCGGTGGCCCTTGCCACAGCCCCCGTCCCGGGCGCGTATATAAACACGCCTAATAACGTCTTTTATGGTACCGTGAGCGACGCGGGCGAGGTGGACAGGGTGCATGTCATGGTTAAGGCGCGCGGCGTGTTCAACGCCTACTGGAAGGGGACATACCTGGGTACTTTCGGCGATGATTGGGATACGGGCGCGGACAAGTATACCCACTGGAGCACGGCTACCTATGCCGCCGGCGGCTGGTCCATCCTCCTTTCTTCGCTGACGCCGGTGAACAATTCCAAAATCTCGGTCTGGGTGCGGGCCGGCGATAAGGCCGGCAACTGGATGGATACTCCTTCCGATGTCCAACTGGACGGCAACCTTAATGCGGATGGCTCGTCCGCTTTCTACTTCACTTTCGACGAATCCATCCCACAGACCACGGTGACCTCGCCGGACGTCTATGCTATGTCTCATTCCACAGACCTGATAAAGGGCCTGGCCACTGAAACCGGCAATGAGCCCAGCGGCATCGGCAATGTAAAGGTGCGCCTGGGCCGCAGCGGCGGCGCCTACTGGCGCTTCTATGAAGCGGACTGGGCCGGCGGCTCCGGTTTCTACGATAAAGACACCTTCTCCGCCCCGGACTGGACGAAGAGCGTTACGGCCTCGTCGCAGGAGGACGGCTGGCAGTACCATATACACCAGTATGCCATTGACCGCGCCCAGAACAATGCTTCAGGCGCCTATTTCTCAACTTTCACCTTTATAGTGGATAAGACCACGCCAACGTCGGTCATAGGCTTCCCGGCGGATGACAGCTTCATAGGGGCCGTGTCCGCCATTACCGGCAGCGCCGATGATTCCGTGGAGAACCTGAGGGGGTATGGCGAGTCTTACCGCACATATGAGTCGGGAATAAGCACTTCCGTGGCTGCGGTGGAAGTAGCCCTGCGCGACCGCGGCGCCCTCTGCGGCGGCGTGCCCGTTGTGAACGAATGCTGGTGGAACGACACCGCCTGGGCGGACAGCGCCTCCATCATCTGGTCCACGGCCGTTTTTGTAGGCGCCTCTTCCGGCACCTGGAGCTATAGTCTCCCCGCCGGTACCATACTGGACGGCACCACCTACTATGCCCTCAGCCGTGTGCGCGATATAGCCGGGTACATACAGACGCAATACACCACGAATTATTTCGCCGGCGATACTTCCACGCCCACGTCCAGGACCACCTGGCCGGAGAATAATTCCACAGTCTACAGTGTGCCAGACATCTCCGGCACCGCTTTTGATGTGTCTCCGGGAGAACTGAAGGCCAACGCAGTGGTCTATATCTCAGTCAAACAGGAGACCGGCCCCGGTGCGCCGCTCTGCTATGACCCCGTCGGCAACAGCTTCATTTCCTGCGTCGCCGGCCGGATATGGTTCTCCACCGGGACCACCACCTATAATCCGGACACGGCCCAGCCCAGTACCTGGACCTGGAATACCGGCTCCGTGACCTGGCCCAACCAAAGCGATTTTAGCGTGATAGCCCGCGCTACAGACAAGGCCGGCAATACCAAGCCGGACCCGGGCGCTGACGACCTGCGTTTCCGCGTGGAGACGCCGCAGCCTTACGCTTCCATAGGTTCCCCGGCCGGTCCGAACGACAGGAATTACCGGGCGGTCAATATCAGCAATATAACAGGCTCCGGCACCAACCTGCGGCCGCCTACGGGCACAGGCACCCCGGCCGACGAGAGCATAGAACTGCGGATAAAACGCCTCTACGGCCAGGAAAGGTGGTGGAGCTTCTCCACTGAAACCTGGGTTGAATACGACACCTTCACCTGGGTGGGCTATACCGGCTCCGGCGGCTCCGGCGACTGGGCGCAGTCACTCAACGGGGCGGCCGCCTTCACGGTGGACAATGCTTCTTATACCATCTCCGCCACGGCCTACAACATTTCCAACGAGGACGTCACCACCTCGCTGCGCGTAGTCATAGACAATACCATGCCCACCGGCGTTATCGCCGTGCCCGCCGGGCAGTACTTCAATTCCCTGCCCTCCGTCTCCGGCAATGCCACCGACCCCGGGAATATCACGCAGCCGTCGCTGCAGAAGGATGCCGGCGGCAATGTCTATGTGCGCATAAGGGACATGTACAGTCCCACCTATTACTGGCATGGCTCCAGCTTTGCCGTGGGAGCGGTGAATATAGAAACGGCGTATTCACCGGCTGAGACGGTGAGCTGGTCCACGGCTACGGCAGTCAACTCCGGGCTGAAGGACGGCCAGCATTACATGGTCTACCTGCTGCCCAGGGACAAGGCGGGCAATATGCCCGTCGAGGGGACCATCTCATCCTATGAGCTGGTTTTTGATACCACCGTGCCGGCAGCTTATATATCAACCCCGGTGCATCACCAGGTTTTCCGCAGCCTGTCTGAATTGCGCGGCACCG
>PEXO01000090.1:3468-4768 GCA_002779045.1 Elusimicrobia bacterium CG08_land_8_20_14_0_20_59_10
ACCGATTCCTGGACCTATGCCCCGGCCGGGCTGAACGCCGCCCTGATGACCGGGAGGGCCTATGTGCTGCAGGTGCGGGCGGTGGACCGCGCAGGCAATGTGCAGAGCGTCTTTGAAGATGAAGTATCCTCCCTGACCTTCGTCTGCGACAAGTCCTCGCCCACCACTACGATAACCGTGCCGGCCCACAATACCAGGTATAAGCCGGCGGACCTGACATCTTTCAGCGGTACGGGGGCTGACGACCTGCTGCCTTTCGCGCCGGAACAGCTCAATAAGGTGCAGTACAACCTTAGCTACCTGCACGAGGGCGTGACCTGGTACTGGACCGGTTCCGACTTCAGCGATTCCGGAACCGAAGAATCCGCCTGGGCTAATGTGCTTGGTACGGAGAATTGGACCAAGTCCTTTACCGGCACCTGGGTCTCGGACCGGCAGTATACCTTCATGACCCGGGCCTTCGACAAGGCGGAGCCGGTGGGCGCCAATGGCGGCAATATGCAGGACCCGCCCACCATAAGCACTTTCGTGGTGGACGGCACCCCGCCGGTTTCCAGGGTCTCCACGCCGGCGGCCGGCGCCTTCATCCCCGGCGATATTTCGCAGATCTCCGGCACCAGCTTTGCGGGCATTTCCGGCTTGTCCGAACTGAAGCTGAAGGTGTATTTCTCCACGGGGACAGGCGCCGATACCTGGTACTGGGGCGGCACCGGCTGGAGTTCGGGTTCCGTGGTGGCAATGGATATGGGCTTCTCTGTTTCGGCCGGCACCATAACCTGGAACTATGCGGGTTCTCCCGTTACAATCTCCACCAATAACCAGGTTTATTACATGTCCATAGCCGGCCTCGACCTGGCCGGCAACCAGGAGACTGTGGTGGAAAGCTCCGTCAGGTCGGATTTCAATTACCCCACGGTCTCCATTTCCACACCCATGGCCGGCGCGTACGGCTTTTACAGCGGGGTGCGTCCGATAACGACCATGCGCGGCAATGCCTACGACACCATCTCAGACATAGTACCGCCGCTAAAGGCCCAGCTCAGCCGCATGCTGCCGTCCCGCAATGTAGAGGCCATGTGGGACGGTACGGACTGGGGGAGCTATACCTCCACTTATGTGGCGGTGAATTCCATCAGTCCCTGGGATATGACAACCCCGCAATTGCTTGTCAATAAACGCTACAGTGTGGAAATGCTGTCCGTCGACAATGCCGGTAATGCCACTCCAACCGGCGGAGGCGCCGGTTCCGTTTACGGGGATTTCATCTACGACGTGAACGCGCCCACTTCCAGTATAGCCG
>PEXO01000320.1 GCA_002779045.1 Elusimicrobia bacterium CG08_land_8_20_14_0_20_59_10
GGAGTAAAACCCCTCAGCCAGGCGCCCGAACATGGCGTCGCCTGGCGGAGAAAAATTGGCGAGCTTCACGTTCTTAACCTCGGTGGAAAGCGCGAAGCCGAAGATGGTAAGCTGGATAATGGGAGCGCCAAAAAGCAGCATGCGCATCCTGACGTCGCGCAGCGTCTGTATCAGCTCCTTCTTTATAAAAGCTCTCAGCGTCCTGTTCATATCTTCACTTTCCCTTTCCCGCTCCCCGATCTCCGCTTATTCCAGATCCGTCTTGAATTTTTTCAGCGCCAGCAGCAGCATCCCCGCGCTCAAAAGGCCCAGCGCCAGGAACGGTACCGCCAGTTCGCCCAGGTCCGCACCTTTCAGCGTTATGCCGCGCGCCGCCGCCATGAACCACCTGGGCGGCAGGAGCATAGTGAAATACCTAAAAAACGGCGGCATGCTCTCCACCGGGAAGATAAAGCCGGAAAGCAGCAGGGAAGGCAGCAGGCCGGATATTATGCCCAGCTGCATGGCCACCTGCTGCTGCCGGGTAACAACGGAGATGAACAGTCCCTGCGACAAAGAGGCTGTTACATAAAGCAGGCAGGCTGCAAGGTAGAGGAAATGGCTCCCCGCAAAAGGCACGCCGAAAACCAGCCTGGATACCAGATAGACGAAGAAAACCCCCGCCAGCACCAGCACGCCATAAGGCGCCAGCTTCCCAGCCATGATCTCAAGCGGGCGCACCGGGGTGGAGAGCAGCAGCTCCATCGAACCGTTCTCCCATTCGCGCGCCACGGTAAGCGCCGTCAGCAAAATAGCCAGCAGGCCGATTATCACGGCGGCCAGGCCCGGCACCGTGAACCAGCGGCTGTTCAGTTCGGGGTTGTAGAGGAAACGGGTCTCAAAAGAAAAGGGCTCGCGAATCTCCCTCCCCGCCAGCCGGGCCTGGCCGGCGCGCTGTATCCCCGGCAGGTAGCCTATCACGGCCCCCGCCTTGGCATTATCGCTGCCGTCCAGTACGAACTGTGTTTCCACGGCGCCGCCGCCCTGTATCGTTTTTGAAAAGTCCGGCTTGATAAAAAGCGCGGCGGCGGCCCGGCCCGAATCCAGCATGCCCACCGGGCCGCCCGGCCCGGTCTCGACAAGGCGGAAGTAACCGGACGAAGAGAACAGCTCTTTCAGCCTGCGGGCGGCCGGCCCGCCGTCCCGGTCCGAAACTGCCAGCGTGATATTCTTTACCTCGTAATCTATGGCATAGCCGAAGAAAGTAACCAGCATCACCGGCAGGCCCAGCGCCAGCACCAGCGTAAAGGGATCGCGCAGCACATGCATAACCTCTTTGCGCGCCACCGAGTAAGCCCTGTAAAAATTAAAAGATGATACCGGCATAAAATGCTTACTGCTATCTACTGGCTGCTTGCCGCCTGGCCGCCCAGCCTCCCCTAACCCCCTCCACCAGCCTGATGAACACATCTTCCAGCGACGGCTTTATCACGGCGGACGTAGCGCCGGCGGGCAGCGCGGATAAGGCTGCGTCCATCGCGGCCTTGCCGGAGAAAGCCGCATGCCAGCGCATACCGTGGGGAGAAAGTTCCAGCAGCCCGGCGGCCTTTTGCAGGCCGGGGATGAACGCCTTCGGGTCGCTCCCTTCAAGATCTATTTCCGCCATCGGACCGGGGAAGGCTGACTTCTTCAGCTCTTCCGGGGAACCCAGCGCTATCAGGCGGCCTGTGCGCATCAGCGCTATCCGCCCGCATTGCTCGGCCTCGTCCATATAATGCGTAGTCACTATCACGGTCTTTCCCAGCCCGGTTATCCTGCGTATCAGCTCCCAGAAACGCGCGCGGGAAGCCGGCGCCACCCCGGAGGTGGGCTCGTCCAGAAAGATTATCTCAGGGTCATGCAGCATAGCCGCGGCCAGCGCCAGCTCCTGCTTTATCCCGCCGGGCAGCTGCGAAACCCTGGACGAAAGGGGTTTATGAAAACCTATAAGTTCAAAAAGTTCTTTCCGGCGCTTTTTGGCATAGGCTGGGTCCAGCTTGCGCAGGCCCGCCGCAAAATCCAGATTCTCTCCCACCGTCAGGTCATTGTAAAGCGTGAACTTCTGCGACATATAGCCCACTATCGTCTTTATGCCCAGCCCCCCGTCCTCAAAGCCCAGCCCGCCTACCAGCGCGGAGCCGGAGGTGGGAGTCAGCAGGCCGCATAATATCCGTATCGTGGTGGTCTTCCCGGCGCCATTGGCCCCCAGGAAGCCGAAGATCTCGCCGCGCCGGACGGTGAAGGAAACCTCATCCACGGCGGTAAAATCGCCGAACTTGATGGAGAGACCTTTTACCTCAAGGGCTGGTGCGTGGTTCATTTCCGCTCCCCCTGTTTTATAAAGATCTCCTCGAAGCTGGCCGCGCCGGTCTCCTTAAGCACGGCTCGGGGTTCACCCGAAGCCAGCAGGCGCCCGGCATCCAGCAAATGCACCCGGGAGCAGCGCTCGGCCTCGTCCATGTAGGCGGTGGAAACCAGGATAAGTATCTTTTGCGCGGCCAGGCCGTAGAGCAGTTCCCAGAACTCCCTGCGGCTTATGGGGTCCACGCCATTGGTGGGCTCGTCCAGCAGCAGCACGGACGGCGACCGCAGCAGGGCGCACATCAGCCCCAGCTTCTTGTACATGCCGCCGGAAAGCTGCCCGGCGCGCCGCTCCCGGAATTTGGCCAGGCGCGTTATCTCAAGGAGTTCCCCTGAACGCCGGGCATACTCTCCGGGCTCAAGCCGGTAAAGGTCGCGGAAGAACTCCAGGTGTTCTTCTATGGAGAGGTCCGGGTAAAGGCTGGCCTGCTGCGGCATATAGGCCAGGCCGGGGCGCAGGTCGCTGAAAGCCGCGGGATGGCCGCCGCTGAAGTAGTTAATGGTCCCGGAAGACGGTTTAAGCAACCCGGCCAGCAGGCGCATGGTGGTGGTCTTCCCGGCGCCGTTCGAGCCGATCAGCCCGTGCAGCAGCCCGGCTGAAAAGTCGAAGGAAACATCCTGCAGGGCCTGAGTCCTGCCGAAAGCCTTTTTTAAATTTTCCGTCCGTATAGAAAGTTCAGGCATAGATCCGCTTACTGGTCACTGCTTACTGGCCACTGGTCACCGCTCCCGGGCTTCCCCCCTATTCCGGCAATTCCACCTCTATGGTCAGCCCGGGTTTCAAAATTTCCTCCGGGTTCGGGAAAGTCACTTTTACGGCGAAGACCAGCCGCGTGCGCTCCTTGCGGGTCTGCACGTTCTTCGGAGTGAATTCGGCCCCGGAATAGATCACGGAAATGCGGCCGGGGAATACCTTCTCCCCGGCTTCCGGCAGATAGCCCTGTATTTCCATCCCCGTACTCAGCTTAGCCAGCATATCATGCGGCACATAAATATAAGCCCAGACCTCGGACAGGTCGGCCACGGTAGCCAGCTTGGTGCCGGGAGCCACCAGCTCGCCTTTCTCCCTGTAGGAATAAAGCAGCCGCCCCGGAACCGGCGACTTTATAGTGCACCATTGCACCCTCAGCGCCGAATCGTCGCGCTTGTACTTAAGGCGGTCATAATTCTCCCTGGAAAGCGAGCCGCCCTTATAAAGCTCCTCCGCGCGCTTGAAGTCCCCGGAGGCCATGCCCGCGGCCAGGCGCAGGTCGTCGCAGTCTATGGTGGTTATCGTCTCGCCCTGTTTGACGGCTTCCCCCTCCCTGGCCCCGTAGGAGACTATCACCCCGGCTATCCTGGCCGAAAGGTCCGTCTCAGTGGCCTCTATGGTCCCGGCATAACGGAACTCCCGGCCGCTCCGCACCTTAAGGAAGAGCAGCGCACCGGCTGCGGCCAGTATCAACAGCGCTATTATCATCTTTTTCATATTATTTCACGCTCCCGGTCAGGCTGTCGAGTACCGCCAGCCTTAGAAGTATCTCCGCATTAGCCGAAGCCGCCATGGTCTTCGCCTGCAGCTCCTTCAGGTTCGCGCCCTCCACGTCCAGCCAGGTGCTGCCGCCGGCCTTGTAGGACTCGTAAGCCAGCTTCACGGCCTCGGAGGCTTCATCCACGGCCTCGATATTCAGGAACTGCTCGTTCATAAGCGCCTTGTACGAGTCCAGCGCCTTATCAAAATCCCTCTTCGCGGCCAGCGCCGCCTCGTCCCTTTTTTCCAGCGCCGCCGACGCGTTCAGTTCGCTCTCCTTCTGCCTGCCGGCGGTGAAACCGCTCTCAAACAGGGGCAGGCTGAGCGACAGCGAGGCGGAGTTCTGCCAAAAAGAATACAGGCCGGGGCCGTTGGGGTAATCCAGGGAACTGCGCGCCCCGGCTATAAGGCGCGGCAGCCTTCCGGCCTTATAGGCGACGGCGGCGGCCTTGTACGCCCCCGCGCTCTCACCGAGGGCTTTCACGGCCGGCAGTTCCCTCTCCACCTCGCCGCGGGCGGCGGGCAGCATGCGCTCCAGCACCGTTTCATAAAGCTCGGCCTTCACGAACAGCGAAGCGGGCTCGGCCCCGCCGTAATCCTTGCCCTCCATGCGTGAATCGAGCGGCAGCGAAACATCCCCAGGCAGTTCTATGCCGGTAATGAAAGAAAAATCCCTCAGCGCGGCCGAAAGGTCAGCGCGCGACCTGAGGAGGTCCCTTTTGCGGTCCAGGGTTTCCTGGTTGGCGCGTATCCCGTCAAGACGGCTGCGGGTGCCGGCTTTGGCGCCCAGCGAAATATCCTTCAATTGGCTCAACGAAAGCTGGAGGTTCTCGCCGATAAGGTACACCCGCTCCAGCGCCAGCTGCAGCCGGAAATAGGCGGTGCGCGCCTTCAGCACCGCCTGGCGCCTGGCGTTCCCGGCCTCGGCCGAGCGCGC
>PEXO01000099.1:0-1349 GCA_002779045.1 Elusimicrobia bacterium CG08_land_8_20_14_0_20_59_10
TGCCGCCAACGGCCAGGTAGGCGTTGGCGTCGCCCGGGTGTTTTTTTATCCATTTCAGACCCACGGACACGGCCTTATCGGTGAGCTCGGAATATTCCTTCTCCAGCTTCGGGTCCGATTCGTCCTCCAGGTATTCCAGGTGCGCCCACTTGGCCATGGCGATGCCGAAATGCGGGAACGGGTGCTCCGGGTATTTTTTCAGGGCCAGGTTGAAATTCTTTTCGGCCTCGGCGAGGTCCACGGCGTAGATGCCGTCTATCCCTTTCTTGGAGAGGAGGCGCAGCTCCTCCGGCAGCAGTTCGTATTTCGGCTTGCCGGCCGCGGCGGTTGCGGCAAGAAAACAGGCTGTCAACACGGCCGGCAGGAGAATTTTTTTCATGCCAGCCTGTCCGTACCCATATATTTATGCAGCGCTTCCGGCAGCAGCACCGAACCGTCCTGTTGCTGGAACTGTTCCAGTATCGCGGGAAACAGCCTGCTCGTAGCCAGGCAGGAACCGTTAAGGGTATGGAGAAATTCATTCTTGCCGGTCGCGGCGCGTTTGAACCGCATGCCGCCGCGCCGGGCCTGATAGTCGCCCGCGCTGGACACCGAGCTCACCTCTTTATAGCCCTTCATGCCGGGGATCCACACCTCCACGTCGCAGGTCCTGGCCATGGAAGCGCTGCAGTCCTTTGCCGCCAGCTTTACCGTCCTGTAGTGAAGGCCGAGTTCCCGCATAACGCCTTCCACGACAGCGAGCATCTCCTTGAAAGCGGCCGGCGAATCTTCCGGGCGCGTGAACTGTATAAGTTCCACCTTGTTGAACTGGTGGCCGCGTATCATGCCGCGCTCGTTGGCGCCATAGCCGCCTGCCTCTTTCCTGTAGCAGGGAGTGTAGCCGAAATATTTTTTCGGGAGCTCTTCTTCTTTGAGTATTTCGTCCCTGTGCATGCTTATCAGCGCGGTCTCGGCGGTGGGCAGCAGGAACTGCGGCTTGTCGCCTTCCCCGGCCAGGAGGAAGACATCGTCTTTGAACTTGGGGAACTGACCGGCGGTATAGCCGCATTCATAATTGAGGATATGCGGCGGCAGCACGAAGGAATAACCGCCGGCCAGGTGGGTCTCCACGAAGAAATTCATCAGCGCCCACTCAAGCCTGGCGCCGAGGTCCCTGTAAAGCCAGAAACCGGCGCCTCCGAGCTTCGTTCCCCTCTCGTAATCTATCAGGCCCAGGCTTTTCGAAAGTTCAAGGTGGGTTTTGGGCTCAAAGCCGAACTCAGGCCGGGTCCCCCACTCGCGCAGGACCGCGTTGTTCTCCTTGCCCCCGGCGACAACATCATCGGCCGGCAGGTTAGGCAGTTCCGCCA
>PEXO01000099.1:1460-15734 GCA_002779045.1 Elusimicrobia bacterium CG08_land_8_20_14_0_20_59_10
TCCCCTTCACTCCGGAGGACACGAGGTTCTTGCGCATCTTGAGCCCGTCGCCCTCCACTATCAGCGCGCGCCGCCTGCGGTCAAGCTCCAGCACCGGGGAAAGGTCCACGGAATCCAGTCTTTTGAGCAGGGCGTTCTTTACCTTCCCGGCGTCGTTCCTGATGAGGTTTATGTCCAGCATTCGTTTTATGGCCGCTTCAATATCACTATTTCAGTCTCTTTCATCGTCGTCGCGGGATCGTCTCCCTGGCGCGGACACAGCATGATCTCCATTTTGAGCGCCGTAGCAGAGAAACCGCTGCCCCGGAGTTTGCGCAGCTGGCCCGCCACTTCAAAATTTATGATGCGGGCCACGCGCTCCGATTTCGCCTTGACGGAGGTAACCCGGACCTCTTCCACGTAATAGGGCACGCTCCAGAACGCTTTTTCCTGCGGGTCGTCCTTTTTCAGAAGCTTCAGGCGCAGGGAATAGCGCAGCACCAGCCCCTCCGCGTTCCTGGCGGAATTATTGCGCAGAGTGACCAGCGTCCGCAGGCGGCCGGTGAGTTTATCCGAAGGGTCGACGCGCAGCTCCGTCACCGGGACGAAAGGCAGGCGCTTCTTTCCCTGGAGCTTTGACAGCTCCCAGTTGGTTTTAAGTATTTCCGTCTGCGCGGCCGCAGGAGGGGCGGCTAGCGCGGCCAGCGCCAGCAGACAGGCGAAACCGACCGCGGGAAGGATCTTTTTCATTCTTTGAAGCCTCACAATCCGGATTATCCTGCGCACGGTTACTGCGGTCGTTCCGCGGCCGCAAGGGCCCGCTCAAGGCTTTCCGGGATCACCGCTATAACCTCGCTGCGCGTCGCCTGGTTGTCGCAGGACAGATCGAGCGTAACGGTAGCCACGCTATGCAGTTGCTCCGGGTCCAGGGTCGTCCACAGCGCCTCCAGCAGGTAGCGCGGCTCGCCCTGCACGCATTTCGGCGCATCCGGCAGAAAGCCGCGGCCCAGCGCATTGGAGAGGGCGCTTGTGAAAGCGTTGAGTATTATATTACCCAGTTCGGAAAGCAGCAGCTCCTGTGCCTGGTTCAGCACCGGCAGCTTGGAAAAAGAGAACCCGAGAAAGCCGCGCGAAAGTATCTCTATATCCTGCGGCCGGAACATCACCATAGAGGCAAAGGGGAATTCCCCCCGCACCTCGAAATAGACGGCCGCCCCGGTGCCCTCCTGCGCGGACTGGACGTCCAGCGCCGCCGCCATAGTGCAGTGGGACACCCCTACTCCGGCCACGCTCCACTTCCCGGCTGAAATGCGCGACAATTTTGCCATGCATTTCCCCATACTGGCCGCAGTTATCCGCTCAATAATACGGCTGGTTTTAATATCCATCAGGCCAGTCCCTTCATAAGCGTCTTAAAATCCTCGTATGAGAAGGGTTTGCGCAAGATAGCGTGTATCCCTTTGTCCACAAGACTGCGGTCCACCTCTTCCTGCTCCACGGCCGTTATCACCACCACGCGCACCTTCGGGTCTACGTTGCGGAGGTCTTCAAGCACTTCCACCCCGGATCTCCCGGGAAGGATGAGGTCCAGGAATACCACATCCGGCTTGAACTCGGCAAGATACTTCACCGCGCCGGCGCCATCCTCCGCCTCGGCCACTACCTGGTGCCCCAGCCTGTCGAGCAGGGCTTTTATCGTATACCGCGTGAGAGCGTTATCTTCCACCAAAAGCACTTTCATATTTCTCCCCCTGTACGGACACAGAACCCGGAACCCGCGGCAGAAGCCGGCCGCGCAAACCCCCGCTTGCGCGGCCGCCCGCCGACGGCGGCGTTCAGCAGCAGCAGGCGCACTCGCTCCTGGGCGCGCCGGCTGCCTTCTTCTTCAGCATTCCGGCGGCATTGGTCTTTTCCCACTCGAAACCGGGCCGGCCGAAATGGCCGTAAGCGGCGGTTTTGCGGAATATCGGGGAACGCAGCTTCAGCGTCCGTATGATGCCGCGCGGCGTCAGGTCGAAACTGGCGCGGACTATCTTGGCAAGCTTCTCGTCCGCTATCTTCCCGGTACCGTGCGTGTCCACGTAAAAGCCCACCGGCTCGGCCACGCCGATAGCGTAGGCCAGCTGCGTGGTGCACTCATGCGCGAGCCCGGCCGCCACGATGTTCTTGGCGATATAGCGGGCCATGTAGGCCGCGGAGCGGTCCACCTTGGTGCAATCCTTGCCGGAGAACGCGCCGCCGCCGTGCGGGGCCACGCCGCCGTAGGTGTCCACTATTATCTTGCGGCCGGTCACGCCGGTATCGGACTGCGGCCCGCCGACAACGAACTTGCCGGTGGGATTGATGCGGACCTTGGTATTCTTATCCATCAGTTTTTTATCGATAACCGGGACTATCACGGCTTCCGTTATCTCCCGGCGGGACTTCTCCGTTATCTGGTGTCCGGTCTTGTCCAGGATATCCTCCGTATGCTGGGAGGAGATCACTATGGTCTCTATCCGGACGGGTTTGCCGTCGTGGTATTCCACGGTGACCTGGCTTTTCCCGTCGGGCCCCAGGTAAGGCAGGATATTCTTCTTGCGGACCTCGGCGAGGCGCATGCTCAGGCGCTGGGCCAGCTGCAGCGGCAGCGGCATCAGTTCCGGGGTCTCGTCCGAGGCATAGCCCACCATCAGCCCCTGGTCGCCGGCGCCGCCGGTGTCCACGCCCTGCGCTATGTCGGGGGACTGGCGGCCTATCACGTTGATGACGGCGCAGGTCTCGTAATTGAACCCGTATTTGGCATGGGTATAGCCGATCTCTTTTATGACCTTGCGGGCAAGCTCGTCCACGTCGATATAGGTCTTAGTGGTAATTTCGCCGCCCACCACCACCATGCCGCGGGTGATAAAGGTCTCGCAGGCAACGCGGCCGGCCGGGTCCTTCTTCATTATCTCGTCAAGGACCGCATCCGAGATCTGGTCGCAAACCTTGTCCGGGTGACCCTCCGTCACCGATTCCGAACTGACATATCTTGTCCCCTTGAAGTTCATTTTTTCCTCCTGAGTATTTGTCCTAAAAACCACGTTTTGCTTTATCCCACCAGCTTGAACGCCAGGTCCAGGAATTTCTTCGTGTTCTCCTGGCTGTCGGTCTCCGCGTAGGTGCGCAACAGCGGTTCCGTGCCGGACGGGCGCATAAGCACCCACCAGTCGTTGTCCAGGATTATCTTCAGCCCGTCTATCGTGTTGGTTTCCGCTATCTTATGGCCGAGCAGTATCTTGGGTAGTTTTTTCTTTATCTTCACCGCGAAAGAGTGTTTATTGGGAATGTGCTTCGCCAGCGTGAAGTCGCGCCTCACGAAGACGGACTTGCCGTATTTTTTTTCGATCTCGGCGTAAAGCGCGGAAACGGTCTTGCGGGTCTTGATAAGCATCTCCATCACCAGCAGGGCCGTAAGCGCGCCGTCGCGCTCGGGGAGATTGCCTTTCCAGGTGTAGCCGCCGGATTCCTCCACCCCGAACGAAACGTTCTCCGAGAGCATTTTTTCCGCTATATATTTGAACCCCACGGGGGTTTCCTCGAAAAGCAGGCCCGCCGCGCGCGCTATGCGCTTGGTAAGGTAACCCATGGAAACGGCCTGCGCCACCTTGCCGCTCAGCCCGCCCCTGGAGATGAGATATTCCAGCAGCAGCGGCGCCGTCTGGCAGGGGGTCATATACCGGCCCTTGTCCGACACCATGGCAAAGCGGTCCGCGTCGCCGTCCAGCGCCGCGCCGAACAGGGCCTTGTTCTTTTTCACCGCGGCGATAAGCTCCTGCATGTTCTTCTCGACCGGCTCCGGGGCCATCCCGCCGAACATCGGATCGTGTTTGGCGCGGAGTTTGACTATATTCTTGGAACCGAAAATCGCATCCGCAGTTTCCGCGCCCACTCCGTGCATAAAGTCCATCACCACGGTACCGGGCAGTTTGGAAAGCGTTTTCGAGACCGGCGCCCGGGCATGCAGGTAGTCCACGTACGCGCCCCTGAAATCTTTAACCTGCACCTGCACGCCGGAGGGCTTCATAGCAACGGCCTTAACCGCGTAATTCTCTATTTCCGCCGTAACCGAAGGAGGGGCCGAGCGGCCCCCCTGTTTTACTTTGATGCCGTTATAATAATGGCTGTTGTGGCTGGCCGTAACCACCACGCCCAGGCCGTAACCTTTGGTGGTGAGCAGGCTTATGACGGGGGTAGGGACGGGAGAGGCGGTCAAGGTCACGCTCAGGCCGTTCGCGGCAAGAACCTCGGCCATAGTGCGGGCGAAACGGTCGGACATGAAGCGGCGGTCATAACCGACCACGACCGCCGGCTTCTCGGTACGCATATACTTGTGTGAGATATAATCCGCCATGCCCTGCGCGGTCTTCCTTACCAGGTCATAGGTAAAGTCCCTGGCTATTATTCCGCGTATCCCGTCCGTTCCGAAGGAAATATGGTTAACCTGGTGGGAACTCATTTAAAGGCCTCTCGTCCGCCGATATAAAATTCACTAACCCCCCTCATCCGCCGCCAAGCCGTCCGAACCGCCTGTTCGAGGGAGGTGTATACATAATAATAAAAAAGGCCCCCCAAATTCAATGCATGCGCAGGCGCCTTACTGAGATTCCGACATAGCAGGTTCGTCCGCGCCCGGCTTCGCGCGGGGACCGGGTTAGCAAAACCCCCCGAAGGACGAGGCTTGCATAGCGCCGGGTGGAGCGAAGCGACACAATTCAGTGTTCATGCACTGAGGCGGAGCGAGGCCACGGTGCTGGCCGAGCGCGTTTTACGTTCCGGTCCCCACGCGGTACACGCGGCCCCCACATCCAAATCCTCAGAAGGCATAAAAAGGCCCCCGCCGGCCTTTATTGCCGGCGGGGGCCGGTGCGGCGGCGCTCAATACCGGTAATGCTCGGGTTTGTAGGGTCCGTCCTGCTTCACGCCTAGATAGTCGGCCTGCTCCTTCGTCAGCTTCGTAAGCTTCACGCCTATCTTCCCAAGGTGCAGCCTGGCAACTTCCTCGTCGAGGTGCTTCGGCAGGCGGTACACACCCACTGCCATCTTTTTTGTCCACAGCTCAAGCTGAGCCAGGGTCTGGTTGGAGAAGGAATTGCTCATCACGAAGGACGGGTGGCCCTTGGCGCAGCCCAGGTTCACCAGGCGCCCTTCGGCCAGCAGGTAGATGGAGCGGCCGTTCGGCAGGTCGAAGCGGTCCACCTGCGGCTTAATATTCACCATCTTCACGCCTTTGGCTTTCTTCAGGGCTTCCACCTGTATCTCGTTGTCAAAGTGGCCGATATTGCAGACTATGGCCTGGTCCTTCATCTTGAGGATATGCTCAAGGCGGATAATATCCCTGTTGCCGGTGGTGGTAACGTAGAGATCGCCCTCTCCCAGCGTATCCTCCAGGGTCTTCACCTCGAAACCCTCCATCGCCGCCTGCAGGGCGCAGATGGGGTCTATCTCGGTGACGATAACGCGGGCGCCGAAGCCGCGCAGCGAACGGGCCGAGCCCTTGCCCACATCTCCGTAGCCGGCTACTACGGCCACTTTGCCGGCTATCATCACGTCGGTGGCGCGCTTGATGCCGTCAGCCAGCGACTCGCGGCAGCCGTAAAGGTTGTCGAATTTGGACTTGGTAACGGAATCGTTCACATTGATGGCAGGCACCATGAGCTTTCCCGCCTCGTGCATCTGGTAGAGGCGGTGCACCCCGGTGGTAGTCTCCTCGGAAACGCCTTTCCAGTCCTTCGCCGCCGTATGCCAGTGCTGCGGATCCTTTTTGAGCATAGCCTTAAGGGCCAGGTTCAGTTCCTGCTCGTCCTCTCCGCCGGCTTTGGCGTCAAGTATCCCGGGGTCGTTTTCCGCGGCGAAACCGCGGTGGAGCATCATCGTGGCGTCGCCGCCGTCGTCCACTACCAGGTGGGGGCCTTTGCCCCCGCCGAAATCCAGCGCGCGGGCCGTACACCACCAGTATTCAGCCAGCGTCTCGCCCTTCCAGGCGAACACGGGAATACCCGTTTTCGCTATGGCGGCCGCCGCCTGGTCCTGCGTGGAAAAGATATTACATGAGCACCAGCGCACTTCGGCGCCCAGCGCGGAAAGCGTCTCTATAAGGACGGCGGTCTGCGTGGTCATATGCAGCGACCCCATCACACGGGCGCCTTTCAGCGGCTTCTTTGCGGCGAATTTTTCGCGGATGGACATCAGGCCGGGCATTTCCTTTTCGGCTATCTCTATTTCCCTGCGGCCCCAGGCGGCCAGGGACAGATCCTTTATCTTGAAATCGTTTTTCATGGTTTTCGTTTTCTCCTTAAGTGCCGGGCTCATAAATGCCTCCCATACTCTGTCTTTCCATATATATTGTACCCTATGGCCTCAATTTAGTAAAATTAAAAAAATATCATCAGCGCTTAAGTAGCACTTATGCTTACGGATTTCAACCGCCTTAAGGTCTTCTACACTATCTACCGTTATAAAAGCGCCGCCGCCGCCGCCAGGGAACTATATATCAGCCAGTCGGCCGTAAGCCAGAGCCTGGGGAAGCTGGAACGGGAACTGAAGACCCAGCTTTTCGTGAGGATGCATAAGAAACTGGTGCCGACGTCGGCCGCCGGGAGGCTTTACGAGATAGTGGAGCCTTTTGTGCGCGGCCTGGAGGGCGGCCTGGCCTGGCTGGAAGCGGAAAAATCCGGGCCGCGCGGAGTGCTCCGGATAGGCGCGCCCGTGGAGTTCGGCTCCCGCAACCTCGTAGAGCTCGTCGCGGCCTTCCGGCGCAGGCATCCCGCGGTTTTCTTCGAGGTCTCGCTCGGGCACCCGGACATACTGCTGCCGCGGCTGGCCGGAGGCGAACTGGATCTCCTCTTCGCGGACATCTTCCCGGGCAGGAGAGGCAGGAACCTCCCCCCCTTCTCGGTCTCCACCGTATTGACGGAAAAGCTTGTCCTGGCCTGCTCGGCCGGCTATTACTCCACCCGGCTGCGGGGCGCCGTAGAACCTTCCGCCCTGGCCGGCTGCGAATTCCTGGATTATTCCCACGGCAGGTCCGCGCTGGACAACTGGTTCCGCCACCATTACGGCAGAAGCTTTCCCGGGTTGAAGGTGGTTCTGACCGTAGAGAGCGTGCAGGCCATACTCAACGCCATCAAAGGCGGCCTCGGGCTGGGCATAGTCCCGGAATACCTGGTGGAGAAAGAATTGAAAGCCGGCCCGGTCAGGGCCGTCAGGACCGGCAGGCCGGAGCTGGTAAACCGCATCTCGCTGGTCAGGCTGAAAGGCAAGGCGGCCTCCCCCGCCGAAAAAGAGTTCCTGGAAAATTTTTAAACTCCCGCCGGGAACACCCGCGGGAAGGACCGTGCCACGGCGCGCTCGATGGCCGCGGCGGTCAGGCCGTATGCCCCCGATTCCACTACCGCCAGGACGCCAAGCCGCTCAAGAGCGGCCCGGCCCCGTATAAGGGAGCGGCCGCACACCACCACCGCGGGTTTTTTCGCGGCGCGGGCGCGCGCTATCACGGCCCCCGGCGCCTTGCCATAAAAAGTCTGCCGGTCAAAACAACCCTCTCCGGTAATAAGAACATCCGCTTTGCGCAGCTTTTCATCGAACCCGGTCTTTTCAAGCACAAAACCGGAACCGTCGATGAGAGCGGCGCCGCAAAAAGCGGCAAGCCCCGCCCCGAGACCGCCCGCGGCCGCGCCGCCCGGCAGCCGCGAGACCTCCGCGCCCAGGTCCCTTTTGATCACCCGGGAATAATTCAGCAGCGCGGCCTCCATAAAAGCCGCTTCCTCCGGGCCGGCGCCTTTCTGCGGGCCAAAAACCCTCGCCGAACCGAGCCTGCCGCAGAGCGGGTTCTTCACGTCGGCAAGCCCGAAAACCCTAACCCCCCTTAGACCCGCCGCGCCCTGTCCGGGCTTTATGCGGGCCAGGGCGGCCAGGCCGCGCGCCCCCGGCGCCACCGGGCGGCCGCGGGCGTCGAGCAGTTCAAAACCAAGAGCTTGGGCGCAGCCGGCGCCCCCGTCATTGGAGGCGCTGCCTCCCAGCCCCACAAAAATCTCCCGCGCACCTAAGCGCCGCGCGGCGCAGAGCAGTTCACCCACCCCGCGGGTGGAGGCGTCGAGCGGGCGCAGTTCGGAACGGGCAGCGTGCCTGAGGCCTGCGGCCTCGGCCATTTCTATCACCGCGCGCCTCCCGGCCAGCAGCCAGCGCGCGCGAAGCGCCTCCCCGGACGGCCCCGTCGCCCGGCCGCGCATGATCCTTCCGCCCAGAACGGGAGCCAGAACGTCAAGCAGCCCGTCGCCGCCGTCGGCGACAGGCAGGATATCTATGGCGGCTCCCGGAAGCGCGCGCTTAAAGCCCCTGGCCGCCGCGCGCGAAGCCGCATCAGCGGAGAGCGTACCTTTGAACGCGTTCATCGCTATTAAAATGCGCATGCCTAAATGATAGAATAATAAAAAGGCAGGCGGCTAGCAGTAAGCGGACAGCAGCTGGCGGGCAGCAGCTATTTTTACCATATGGACGCATCCATCGTTTACCGCTATAAGAGAGGCCTTTACATCAACCTGACCAACCGCTGCTCCACGGCCTGCGCCTTCTGCGTGAAAAACCTCTGGAAAATGGACTACCGCGGCAGGAACCTGGACCTGGCCGGCGCGGAACCCTCCCCGGAGCAGGTCATTTCCCTCGCAAAAAAAGAATGGGCCCTGGCCACGTTCGACGAATTTGTTTTCTGCGGCTACGGAGAACCTACAATGAGGCTGCCGGAGCTGCTGGACTGCGCGCGGGCAATAAAAACCGGGGCGGCCGCGCCTATACCCGCTTCAATGCGCGTGCGGCTCAACACCAACGGCCTTGCCGACGCGGTCTGGGGCCGCGCCACCGCGCCCGGGATGAAAGGCCTTATCGACGCCGTACATGTTAGCTTGAACACCTCCGACCCGGCGCAATGGGCGGCGCTCATGCGCCCGCTTAAACCCTGGGCCGCCGGCGGTTTTGAGAAGGTGAAGGGCTTCATACGCGCGGCCGTGCGTATTATCCCTGAAGTGCGCGTCACCGCCCTGGAAGGCGGCGGGGTGGATACCGGGGCATTTAAGGCCCTGGCCGGAGAACTGGGCGCTCTGCCGCGCTTCCGGAGACGGCTGGATAGCGGAGTTTGCGCCCCGGCTAAGAGGACGGCGTCATAATGGAGCGCAAATCGCTGCTCTTGGCGCTGGCGCTGGCCGGGCTGGTCCTGGTAAGCGTGCCGGGGGTCATCTTTAACGACGCGGTGAAGAAATATTTCAGCTTCATGGGCGCCTGGAACACGGCCACCATAAAACCCTCCAGGTCCTCTTTCCTCCCCCCGATGAGGCCCAGGCATGAAAGGCCGGACGCGCCGCCGCAGCCGGAACTGCGTTTCGTGAAATTCTCAGTGAAGATCGCCGGCGCCAAAACGGTAAAGATAACGGGGGACTTTAATAACTGGAACCCGGAAGCCCTCTCGCTGGTAAAAAAAGCCAGGAACCGCTGGGAAGCCATCCTGCCCCTGCCCCCGGGAAAATATAAATACCTTTGCCGCATCGACGGCAAGGAAGTGCTGGACCCGCTGAACCCGGATACGGACACCGAGAACGGCCGCAAAGTCTCCCTGCTTACGGTGAAATAAATTCTTATGCCGGCAATACTGGTATTTCTGCTGTTATTCAACGCCGGGGCCGCGCACGCGCAGCAGGCCCTGCTCTGGCTGCCGGCGCAATCCTCAGGGGAAGAGGGAATAATTACCCTGCTGGAAGAGAACGAGGACCTGCGCCTTACGGCGGCCTTCAGCGGGATCCCGAAAACGCTGGCCGGCCGGATAGCAAAGCTTGAAAGCGACGGCCGCCTGGAACTGGCCCTGCGGCCCGCCGGCGACCCGCCGCTTCCCCTTCTGTATTATCCGTCCGTGGAGCAGGTGAAATGGGAAGGCAAACCCTCTACCGCGGCGCTCTCTGATAATAACCCGTACTTCCTGGGCCTGCGCCTGGGGCTGGCCAGGGATGCCGCCTTTAAAGAACCCGGGAAGGTCCCCGCTGGCATCGTCATAGCGCCGGGCGGCGTCCTGGAGGACTATTTTCCCCTCGCCAAAGCCCTCGGGATCAAGTGGCTGGCCTGCGGGCCCTTCGCCTCCACCGCCGCGGCCGTGCTGGAGACCAACGCGATTGCCGTGGTGCCGTTCGTGAATTTCTCCACTTTTCCTGCGGCCTCTGAAGAAGTGCGTTTCCTGGTCTTTGACGAGACCTCCGGCGCGGACCCTGCCGCGCTGCGCGCGGAGCTGGCCGCCGCGCTGAAATCCCTCCCCGGAGGGGGCAGCCTCACCGTTTCACAGGCCGTCGCCCTGTCCACCCCCGCCGCCGTAACGCCGGCGGAAATAGCCGCCGGTGCCGCGCCCTGGAGCGGGGATTATACCCGCTGGGCTTCCGCCCCGGCGCAAACCGGCGCGCTGGCGGCGCTGGCCAAGACCAGGGCGGACCTGATGCTCCACCTGAACTCCTGCCAGGGAGAATACAAGACCGCCAGGCGGGCTTTTGAGGCGTATTTCGCTGCGGAAAACAGCGCAAAGCTCCTGGCGCTCGCTTCGGCCGACCAGGACGCCGCCCGTGAGACGGAAATAGAAATGCGCAGCTCGCTGGGCAATTCCTACCGGCTGATGAGCAAAACCCCGCCGCCGTGGGTCTTCTCCTCCCTCTCGGCGGCCGCGCAAGACCCGGAAAGTTCCGGGCAGCCGCGGGTGACGCTGTCCGCGGCCGGGTTCGAGATAGCCAATGGCCCCGCCAAACCGGAGCTGCCGGCGCCGCCCACGGACCTTCCGAAGGACGCCGACCCGTACAGGATCTGGAAGCTGGAGAGGTTCTCCGCCGAAGTCCTGGAGGAGACGGTGATCTTCAGGTTCTATCCGCAAGAGATAGAGAACTCCAGAAAACCCGCCTCCGGGTTCGACCGCATAACGCTGGACCTTTATATAGACATAAATCACCGCGCCCGCGCCGGGATCTCCACGCTTCTCGACGGCAGGCCGCTGCGGATGTTCCCCGAGAACGCCTGGGAATACGCCCTGGAAATAACCCCTTTCAAGGCCTCTCTTTACAAGGCCAGGGCCAAAACCCCGTCCTTAGCCGCGACCGTAAAACCGGAAACGGCGGACGGCGCGATATCCGTGACACTGCCGCGCTCCGCGCTGAAAGGGAACCCGCTCCTGTGGGGCTACGCCGCCCTCATGCTGGCGCCCGGAGACGCCCGAAATTTTTCCATAGCCGACCACATCACCGCCGACATAGCCAACGGCTATATCTACGCGGTCCGGCCGGGAAGAAAATAGTGACCGCCGCACGGAGGACGCATGGCTGACAGGGACAAGATAATAGCTTTCACGGACGCCTGCCTGAACTCGAAAAAGATAAAGGACATGTCGGAGAACGGCCTGCAGGCCGGGGGCGCCCGCAAAGTCGGGAAGATAGCTTTCGGGGTCTCGGCCTCGCTGGAATGCATAAAGCGCGCCGCCGCCTGCGGCGCGGATATGCTGATAGTGCATCACGGCCTGCTCTGGGGAAAGAGCGCGCCCTTCAAAGGCCCCCTGAAAGCGAAGCTGGAAGTACTCTTTAAACACGACATTTCCCTTTGCGCCTGGCATCTGCCGCTCGACAGCCACCCGGGCTGCGGCAATAACGCGCAGCTGCTGAAAATGCTCGGCGCCGGCAACCTTGAACCTTTCGGCTTTTACGAGGGCGTATCGGTGGGCTTCAAAGGCGTTTTCCGCAAACCTCTCTCAATGGACGGCATCGCCGCCGCGCTGGCGATAAAGCTGGACGCGGAACCGCTCTGCTTCCGCTTCGGAACGGAAAAGATAAAGACCGCTGGGGTGGTCAGCGGCGGCGCCGCGCGCATGTTCGAACAGGCCATAGAAGCCGGCCTGGACCTGTATATCACCGGCGAGGCCGGGGAATTCGTGCAGGAGCTGGCGCGCGAGACCAGGTCCAACTTCATCGCTGCCGGGCATTACAATACGGAAAAGCCCGGCGTAAAGGCCCTGGCCGCGATACTCGAAAAAAAGTTCCGCGTCAAAACCGAATTCATAGACATCCCGAACCCGGCTTAAAAGGGGAAAGAATAACGGAGCGGAAGGGAAAAACCGGGGTCTTCTTCACCGAGACCGTCTGCCTGGCCATGAATAAAAGTTATACGGATCTGACCCTGGGGATCAGCAGCGCCGCAAAGGACAGCGCCAGCACCGCGGTGGCGTTCATAGCTATGCAGAAACCCACCGAGAATTTATCGGCCAGCAGGCCGGTGGCCAGGAACGCAAGCGGCAGCACGGCGTAGGCCAGCGTGGTCAGCACCGAAAAGAACCTGCCCTTCATCGCATCCGGCACGGTGGACTGGAAGAGAGTAAGCACCACGGTGTTCCCGCCGCCCAGCGCTGCCCCGGCGCAGAAAATAAGCGCGCAGATCGCGTATTTATTCGCGGTAAAATAGAGCCCGCCGAAAGACAGCCCCACCGCCAGCAGGGAGACAAAGAACCAGCCGTAGATATTCCCATACGCTCTCTTGAAGCTCAGGGCGGCCGCCAGCGAGGCCGACCCCAGCGCGAAGAAGGTCTCGAAGACCGCCAGCCAGGTAACGGATTCCTTCAGCACGAACTTCACTATCATCGGTATGATTATCAGTATAGGCGCCACGAAGAAGTTGAACGTGGCGAAGGTCAGTATAAGCCAGAGCACCGGCCTGTTGCCGAAAGTATAGGCCAGCCCCTCTTTAAATTCCGCCGTGAACGACGACTCCGTCCTGTCCTGCGGCTTAAGCTCCGTCTTTATCCCCCAGATAGCCGCGAAGGAGACCAGGTAGCCGGCCGCGTTAAAAAGGAATGCCCCCGCCACCCCGGCCGCCGCCATCAGCGCGCTGCCCAGCGCCGAGCCTATCACGTTCGAAAGCTGCAGGATGGAGGAATCCACCGCTACGGCCTGCGGCATCTTTTCGGGCGAAGTCAGCCGCAGTATCGAAGCCGCCTCGGCGGATTCGAACAGCGGCCCGAAGCCGGAAATAAGGAAACAGATGGAGTAAAGCCAGTACAGGTTAAGCCGGCCGCTCCACAGGAGCAGCGCCAGCAAAGACACCAGCAAAGCCCTGGCCCCGTCGGCGGCCAGCATCACGCGCCGCTTGTCCGACCTGTCGGAAAGCGTCCCCAGAAGCGGGCCGAACGCCACCACCGGGATAACGTTCATGGCCATGATAAGCCCGAGGTGGAATTTCGATTTCTCACCGGCCTCGGAAAGCACCCACCAGGCTATGGCGATGGCAAAGAACTTATCGCCCACCGCCGAGACCACGCGGCCGGCGAAAAGCTTTCTGAAATCGGGAAAAAGCGCCAGGGGATGCGCCTTCAATTCGTTGGTAAGCGTTCCCATCGGCCCGGCGCTCAGACGGAGCCGCCGGCGCCGCCGAACTTCAGCGTCAGAGATAACCGGTGCGCCCGGCCGAGGTCGCCCATGGCGGAATAGGCGTAATCGATAACGTAGACGGGACCGGAGAGGCCCAGCCCGAAAGACGCGGCCGCGGCGCTGTCCGCGTCGGTCCTGTAACCGCCCCGCAAGGCAAAGGTCCCGCTGTTGGGATAATCGGCGGTGAACTGCAGTCCGACATTGGCGTACGAACCGGCATCCTCCAGATAATTCACGTCGGCGAAAAGAGAGGCCGTCTTTTGCGTTTCGTAATCGCCGGGGATCTTATAGGTATAGCCGCCCCCGGCCTTAAAAACACGGGGAAGGGATTCCTCTTCACTCAGGTATTTAAGCTTCGTGCCGGCGTTCTGCAGCACGGCCCCCAGTTGCAGCCCCGGCGCCAGGTCCCATTTAACCCCCGCGTCAACGGCCATGGCCGAAGTCTTAGCGTCGTCGAGCCTGCTCGAAATATATTTGAGATTAACGCCAAGGCCGGCCCCCGGCCACAAAGGATGGCTGTAGCCCAGCCCGGCGGCCAGATCCGCGGCGGAGTAGCTTTCGGAAAGCTTGTTGCCGAGTTTGTCGTACTTATCGGTGGAAGGAACGGCAAGGCGGCTTACGGCAAGCCCGAGAACCCCCTTCCCCAATTTTGTAGCGGCGGACAGGTTGGAGTAACTGGTCTCCATGACCCACTGCACCTGGGAAAGGAATATCTCCGAGCTGCCTACCGAAGCTAGCCCGGCGGGGTTGTAGAACATGCTCTGCGCGCCGGAGCGCACGGCCCCCGTCTCGCCGAGAGCGGAAGCCTCGGCGCCCACGCCGATCCTGAGGAACTGGGCGCCGGAAA
>PEXO01000099.1:15822-16111 GCA_002779045.1 Elusimicrobia bacterium CG08_land_8_20_14_0_20_59_10
CATATAGGGACCATCACCTTATTATCGCTATCCTGCCATTCTTCTTGCCGGTGTCTGCGCTTACCACATAGAGGTACACCCCGGAGGCCGCGCGCGAGCCGTCCTTGTTCCTGGTGTTCCATAGGCACCGGCCGTCGCCGTCATCGTCGCTCACCTCGGCTACAAGGGCGCCGGAAAGGCTGTAGATCTTTATCTTCGACCGGGCCGGCAGGGACTCGAAAACTATACCCGCCCCGAACATGGTATTGTCGAAATTGCCGCCGCTGCCCGGCCTGTAGGGGTTGGGATA
>PEXO01000316.1:0-404 GCA_002779045.1 Elusimicrobia bacterium CG08_land_8_20_14_0_20_59_10
GCTTCAGCGGTCGGTCGGACAAGGGTATGATAATTTCAAAAGCCAGCCCGCTTATGATAGCGCCGGTACTGCCCGGTGCCGATAAGATAGATATTTTCAATTCCTCGAAGGCGGACGAGGTGTCCTCCTGGTACCCTGAAAAGCGTCACTCATTATTTACCTACTTCTTCCTGAAGGGTTTACAGGGCGCGGCGGATAAAAACAAAGACCATGCGATAACCGCCGCTGAACTGGAAGAGTACGTGGCTGAGAATGTCCCCAGTATGGCCCGCCGTCTTTACGGACGTAAACAGACCCCAGGTTATACCGGCCAGAGGGGCAAGATTGTTGCTGCATATTAACAGTTGCTGAAATAGCTGTTAACTGCAAGTGGGCCATGGCGGCCAGTATATGGAGGGGCCGTC
>PEXO01000316.1:550-4732 GCA_002779045.1 Elusimicrobia bacterium CG08_land_8_20_14_0_20_59_10
GGGGGCCTTTCTTTTGCGGGGAAAAGAAGGCCG
This sequence comes from Elusimicrobia bacterium CG08_land_8_20_14_0_20_59_10, assembly GCA_002779045.1. GTDB lineage: Bacteria > Elusimicrobiota > Elusimicrobia > Elusimicrobiales > UBA9959 > UBA9959. The sequence continues at coordinate 584 of PEXO01000316.1, forward strand.
GGTCCGGTGTGCGGCGAAAAAGCCGGTTTTTGCGCGGCAGATGAGAACGGCGGGAGCCTTAAGGGCTCCCGCCGTTCTTTTTGAGGGGCGCGCCCGGTCAGAACTTATGCCAGAGCATCTGCGTGGTCACGTCGTGGTGGAACAGCACCTCGGAGGCCTTTACTATGCTGCCGAGTTCCTTGGGATTGCGGTCGGCCGAGGCCTGTTTGTGGTAGGCGTATTTGTCGTGCGGGTCCGCGCCCAGGGTCTTCTTCAGGAAGTCGCTGGCGCGGTACAGGCGCAGGGCGTCGTGAATGTTCCCCGGCAGAAAGCGCATCCGGTCGCGCTTGTTCTCGTCCCTGGTAAGCGGCTCCCCGTGCAGGGCGGTGCTTATCAGCGCGAACAGGGCCAGGTAGGGGTTGGCGTCCGGGCCTACGGAGCGCAGCTCAAGGCGGGCGGAGCGCTCGTTTCCGGCCGGTATGCGTATCATGGCGCCGCGGTCCACAGAGGAGACCTTTATCTGGTTGGGCGCCTCGAAATGCGGATCGAGCCGGCGGTAGGCGTTCACGCTTGAATTTAGAATAAGCGAAAGCTCCTGCGCGTGGCTGAGAATGCGCGAAACCGCGTCCCAGGCGGCTCCGGACAGGCCGTCCTCGCCTTTGGCGTCGTAGAAAATATTCCTGCCGCCTTTGAAGAAAGACAGGTTCAGGTGCATGCCGCTGCCGTTCACTCCGGAGACCGGCTTGGGCAGGAAGGTGGCTGTCATGCCCATATTGGCGGCCACCTGGCGGCAGACCAGCTTGTAAAGCTGTATCAGGTCGCAGGCGCGCACGGCATGCGCGTGGGAGAAGTTAAGCTCGAACTGCGAGGGAGCCACCTCGGGGTGGTCCTTTTCATTGCCAAAGCCCATCGCCCGCTGCGCCTCGGCCGCGGTGTCGATGAATTTTTTGAGCGGGTCAAGCGGCAGCGAATGATAATAACCGCCGGTGGAGATAAGCTGGAAGCCGTCCGTCTCGTTGTAGGCCTGCTCGGAGTTCTGGCCTTTCACCAGGAAGCCCTCCACTTCCGCCGCGACATGGGCGGTGAGGCCCCGGGTTTTCTTCATATCCCTGCCGAGTTCCGCAAGGCGCGCGCGGAAATCGGAATCATAAGGCGACTTGTCGCGGTTGAGCACGGTGCCGAAAAGAATGACCTTGCCCGGGCCGAACACGTCGGAAGGCAGCCAGAAGATGCTTCCCCAGTCTATGCCCAGGCGCAGGTCGGATTCTTTTTGCGCGGAAAAGCCGCGGATCGAGGAGCCGTCGAAAGTGAGGTTGTCGCCCGCTTTGAGCAAATAGTGCTTGTCATAATCCAGGGTATGAAAGCGGCCCTCGATATCGGTAAAACACAGCGTGACGGCTTTAAGGCGCTTCTCGCGCTTCAGGTAGGCCGAGTATTTCTTCTCCAGCTCCGCGGCCGGCAGCGCTTCGGCGGCGGCCGCCGCTTCCAGGTTCATGGCCTCCAGTTCGTCGTATGGTATTTCCAGGAATTTTTTAAGGGTGGTGGGTCCGCAGGCCGTCTGTCTTATCATAGGTTCTCCCATATAAGCTGAGTGCATAGTATAATCATACCAGAAAATATATTAAAAATCAATACCTTTAATATATAATTACAAATTATTATCTTAAACTCAAAAAGTTCTGTGTCGGGCGCCGGCGGCCGGAGCGTGCCGCCGCTTTGCAGGAGGGGGCGTATTTATTGTTCAATTGAAATAGTCTCAAACAGGTCGCTTTACGGCCGGCGGGAATATAAATGAACAACAAGGCTTCCGCATCAGGAAATACTTCCGGCAGGGTCCTCACTTTTAAAAGGGATATCCCGCAGCTCCGGGCGGCGCGCCGGCGCATCTGGGTGTACCTGCCGCCCGGTTATGAGAATTCCGGCCTGCGCTACCCGGTGCTGTACATGCACGACGGGCAGAACCTTTTTGACCCGAAAACCTCCCATTGCGGCGCCTGGGGCGTGGGCAGGATCCTGGACGGACTTTACCGCAAAAAAAAGACCCCGGGGGCCATAATAGCGGGCATAGACAATGGCGGCTCTAAAAGATGGGACGAGTATTCCCCCTGGGGCAAAGCCGACGGAACCGGGCGCTGCAGCGGGGGAAAATACGCGCGGTTCCTGGTAGAGGACCTGAAGCCCCTGATAGATGAAAAGTTCAGGACCGCTCCCGGCCGCGAAAACACCGGCATCGCCGGCAGTTCGCTGGGCGCCATAATTTCCTTTTACGCTATCTTCAGATATCCGGACGTCTTCTCCCGGGCGGGCGTATTCTCCCCGTATTTCCGGTTCGCTCTTGCCGACGCGAAGGCCCTGGTAAAAAGAGCGCGCCTGCCGGGCGGCCTGCGTGTTTACATGGATGTGGGGACGAAAGAGGGCGAACCGAAAGAGGCCTACCTGAAAGACACGCGGGCCATGGCAGCGGTCCTTTCGGGGAAAGAGGGTGTTACGCAGAGGTTCGTGGTGGAGAAGGGCGGCAAACACAACGAGAAGGCCTGGGCGCGCCGTTTCCCCGCGGCCTTCCTGTGGCTTTTTGGTGGAACCGGGGAATGAAGGTTCTTTTGCGGCCGGTAGATCGCTCCGGGCCGGGTCAGGTGTCCCAGTAGGCTTCCTGCAGATTATCCTCTTTTTCGGGCAGCGCGTGCGTCAGGCGCGGCGAATTCTGCGCCAGCACCTCGAAGCTGACGCGGTTGGCGTATTTGGAGATCTGCGACAGCGAGGAATAGGTAAGGGAATTTACCAGGTTCTTTGGGGAGTTGGGGACCTTGGCCTGGTGGTATTTGCGCGCGCTAAGATCGTGGAGTATCGCCGCCAGCGCCCCGTCGCCGGCGCCGTTGGTGTTCTTGATAACGTTGGGGCCGCCCATGAACGGGTTGATGTGTGTGTATATCTTCACCGGTTTGAAGCAGTCGGCCCTGCGCATGGGGCGGCTGAATTCGTACATATTGTAGTCCGTCAGGGACTTGGTGTGCAGTTTGTAGGTGGTCCTGCGCGCGAACTTCTCGTCTACGTAGCCGCCCAGGTAAAGGCCGTGCTCGCCCACGGTGAGAAGCACCAGGTCCGCCAGGTCCAGCGCGTTCTGGGCGGCCAGCAGCGGGTCCTTGATGCCGGTAAGGGCCAGCGCCTCGCGCGCGTTCATGGCCGCGCAGCTGACGTATTTGCTGATAAAGCTGCGGAAGAATTCCTTTTTGGATTCGATAAGGAAGCTGGTGCCCAGCGTCATGACCACCGGGACCTTCGCCTCTTTGGCCGTTTCGCAGGCTTTTATGGTAGCGGCGAAGATCGGGGCCTTTTCGTCGCGCAGGATATAGGCGGAGATAAGCAGGGCCGAGGCCTTCCCTATGATATCGGCCGGGATGAAAGCGGGGGACAGGTCGTTCATGCAGCCCTTGCTTATGCCGAAGGTCCGCTCCCCGTCGGGGGTTACAAAGCACATGGCGCGGCCCATGGGATTGTCCGAGGGCTGCAGGTAGGAGAGGTCAACCCTGGCGCTGGTATGGCGTATATATTTGAAGGCGTAATCGCCCACCGTGATGTTTTTTGTGATGGCGCCCAGCGCCACGGAGCGTTCGTCGGAGAGCACCGAGTAGTTATGCAGGGTATTGCCCACGGAGCCGCCGGCGTATTCGCCAAGCACCTTGCCCTCCGCCTTCAGCTCGCGGTACACGGCCTCGGCGGCGCCGTCCTCCATTATCTGCGACTCGCCTTTTTTCAGGCCGTGCCGGTCCAGGAAGCCGGGCTCCACGCGGCACTCTATGTCCACCAGTAGCTGGTCGATGCCGGCTACGTAGAAAGGCTCGCTCTGCAAAGCGTGCGGACTGGCGCTTTCGCGGCCCTTTTCGGTTACGGGGAAGTAATGCTTGTTCTTTCTTTTTCCGGGGAACTTCATGAGATATTTTAACAAATAGCAAGTATTGTATGATATCCCGGTAGGAAGGGAGAGGAACCATGTTCAAGATAACCAAGTCGGTCTCGTTCTGCTACGGGCACAGGCTGCCCGGGCACAAAGGCAAATGCGCCGGCCTGCACGGCCATAACGGCCGCGTGGAACTGACGCTGCGCGCGCCGGCGCTCAACGGCGATAAGATGGTGGCAGATTTCGGCGAGGTAGGCGCCGCGCTTAAAGAGTGG
>PEXO01000315.1 GCA_002779045.1 Elusimicrobia bacterium CG08_land_8_20_14_0_20_59_10
GGCGGGGAAAAATAATAAACTAACTTATACAGCCGGTACGGCTGCATCAGCACCGCGGTCCGGAGCCACTATGCCGGTAAAACTGATAAGACAATACACCGTTTTCATCCCCAACGTGCCCGGAGCGCTGCATAAGTTCGTGGAGCTCTTCGCCAACGAGGGCGTAAATATCATCGGCATAGCTTCCGAAATACGCGACGATTCCGGAGTGGTGCGCGTAGCCGTGGACACGGAACACAAGATAAGCCACGTGCTTACGGGCGCCGGTTTCACCACAATCGAAACTTTCCTTATCTCGATAGAAATACCGGATAAGCCGGGGCAGCTGCTGCGCCTGGCCAAGGTGCTGGGCGAGAACGGCATCAATATCACCACGGTATACGGCACTTCTTTCGGTGGGTCGTCGGGCAGGCTGCTGCTCAACGTTTCCGACACCGACAAGGCCCTTGAAATACTGCGCGTAGAACTGGGAATAAAGTAGGCCGCCCCCCCACAAAGCCTCAGGCGGTCTTCTTAAGGACCGCGCGGGCGCTTTCAAAGATGACCGTCACCGAAAGCGCCAGCAGCACCGCGCCTATCGCCGAAATAAAATTGAACCCTGACCGGAAAAGCATCTCGGACAGTGCCCAGACCGTCATCACCGTCATGAAGACGGCCGGTACCAGTATGAGCCAGCGGTACTTTATCCCGGTGCGCCTGGCCCAGATATAGATTATCACCAGCACCAGCGCCGCCAGCAGTTGATTGGTAACGCCGAAGAGCGGCCAGATGAACTTCCAGCAGGGAATGGCCGCGCCGGAAGGCCCGGTAATATCGATATTAAGCAGCACCACAGGCAGCGCCAGCGAAACGGCCGTGGCCAGCAGCCGGCTCATCATGGAATTTCCCATGCCGGTCAGTTCCTGGAAAATATAGCGGGCTATGCGCGTGGCGCTGTCCAGAGTGGTAAGCATGAAAGCGGAGACAATCAGCAGCCCGAAAACGCGTCCCGTCTCAGGAGCGACCCCGAACAGGGCCGAAAATCTGCCCAGGCCGGCGGCATAGATCTGTGCCGGCGCGGCTTTCGACAGCTCGTCCCCGGGCAGAAGCACCATGATGGTGCCCAGGGCGATCATGGCCACCACGGCTTCCAGCACCATGCTGCCATAACCCATGAACCTGGCATCCCCGGCCGAAGACAATTGCTTTGAAGTGGTGCCGGAAGCCACCAGCGAATGGAAGCCTGAGGCGGCGCCGCAGGCTATGGTGATGAACAGGAAAGGGACCATGCCCCCTATGGCCGGATCATGGAAGGTCTTGAAGGCCGGGTAGGTAATAGCATACCCGCCGAACAGCAGCCCTGCCAGGCCGATGAACAGCGACACGTACAGCAGGTAGCTGGACAGGTAGTCCCGCGGCTGCAGCAGGAACCAGACCGGCAGGATGGAAGCGGCGAAGCAGTAGGCCAGCAGCGCCCAGACCCAGGTCCCCTTATCAGCCGACAGGAACTGGAACCGGAAACTGAGATACATGGCCGCGCCCAGGGCCAGCAGGGCCGCCATGGTTGAGAGCTTCAGGCCGGACCTGGCGCGGTAAAGCGCCCAGCCGAAGGCTATGGCCACCAGGATATAGGCTATGCCGGTCTGCGCTACAGGGACCTCTTTGGCGAAGGCGTCGGCCGTGATGTCGGCGAACACCGCCACCACGTACATCAGCGCCAGCCAGGTGAAAAGCAGGAACAACTTGTAGGTGCGGTTGTTTATATATTTGCGGGCTATCTCTGAGATGGACCGGCCCTCGTGCCGCAGCGAGATGATAAGCGAGGAAAAATCGTGCAGGCCGCCGATGAAGACGGTGCCCAGCACTATCCAGACAATGGCCGGCAGCCAGCCGAAGGCCGCCGCGGCTATGATGGGCCCCACGATGGGCCCCGCCCCGGCTATCGACGAGAAATGGTGCCCCAGCAGCACGTATTTATTGGCGGGGACATAGTCCACCCCGTCGGCCATGGTCTTTGACGGAACGGGCTCGTCCGCGGAGACCGCGTAGATCTTTTCAAGGAAGCCGCCGTAAAAGCGGTAACCGGCCCAGAGCAGGGCAAGCGTGAGGAGAGCGAAGATGGTCATAAAAATATTTTACTTATTTTTCAGCGGACAGGCATGCGGGCGCGCGGACGGACCGGCCGGAAGCGCCCGGTCGGGGACAAAGCCGCAGGGTCATTTCCCCGTCTTTTCCGGATAGAGGCAAGAGAACAGGACGGCCATCAGGAAAGCGAAGGCGAAACTGGCCAGCCGCTCCGAAATACCACCGCTGGCGGCGACCAGCCAGGTTTTCCAGATTATAGTCCCGGCCGTGCCGCAGACGAGCGAGGCTAGAACGCCGGCGCGCGACAGCTTTTTCCAGTAAAGCAGCAGGATCAGCGCCGGGCCGAACGAGGACCCGATGCCCGACCAGGCATAGGAGACCAGCCCATAAACTGAATCGCTGACCGTCAGCGCCATTACCAGGGCGGCCAGGCCGAAAGCCAGGGTAACCCACCTGTTGAAACCGAGCGACTGCCCGGGCGTCATTTTTCTTTTAGAATAATTGCCGTAAATATCCTCGGTGACCGAGGAGGAACTGACGAGGATCTCGGAAGAGGCCGTGGACATCATAGCCGAGATCGCCCCGCAGAGCAGCACCCCGCCTATCACCGGCGTCACGAAGAAATTTATCAGCACGGGCAGGATAAGCTCGGAACCGCTGTTCTTCGCGTCCGACAGCCTGGCCACGGACTCCGCCGGAAGCACCCCGCCCTGGACAAAGGCATAGCCGATCAGGCCGATAAGCAGGGCCCCACCATAAGCCAGCACCGTCCAGCCCGCCGCCACCCACTTGGCCGCCTTAACTTCTTTTTTGTCCCGGATAGCCATCATCCGGGTAAGCAGCTGCGGCTGGCCGGTATAGCCCAGCGCCCAGCTCAGCCCGCTGAGCGCCAGCATAACTCCCGCCGCGCCGGTCTTCCCGGCGTTGAGGGAACTGTATTCCACCCCGGCGTTCATTATCGCCAGGGAAATATTTATGTTCTTGTCCGCGGCTATAAACAGGAGCAGCACCGGCAGCAGGATGAGGGTTATTATCATCAATACCGCCTGCAGGACGTCCGTAAAAACCACCGTGATGAAACCGCCCAGCATGGAGTAGCCGACGACGATAAGCGAACCGATAACGACGCCCCAGAGCGGGTTAAGGCCGAAGGTGTTGTACAGCACCTTGCCCCCGCCGTAGAACTGCGCTTCCACGTAGAACAGGAAGAAGAAGACGATGATGGAGGCCGAAAGCGTGCCGATGGTCCTTTCCGCGCCCGGGAATTTCTTCGCGAGCAGGCTGGAAACGGTCAGCGCGCCGGTCCGCTCCCTTTCCAACTGCAGCCGCTCGCCCATTACGAACCAGATGAAGAGGACCCCCGCCACGCAGCCCAGCGCCACCCAGACGGCCTGCATGCCCAGCAGATAGGCCTCGCCGGTCAGGCCCAGCAGCAGCCAGGCCGATTCGCCCGTGGCCCGCTCGGACAAGGCCAGCGACACGCCCGAGAGCTGCTTGCCGCCCAGGATGAAGTCGGAGGAATTATGGGAACTCTTCGCGGTATACGCGGTTATGACGATCAACCCGGCCAGGTAAAGTCCGAAAACAAGGTAAAGCATAATTTCATCCCCTCGGATCAAGAGTTATTATCGGTAGATTAACGCACTTCGTACGGACTCTCTATAAGGCATTCACATGGATGAACAGGCTGGGCAGGATAGTAAAGGGTCAATAAAATCCCGTATATCCTGTTTATCCATGTTCGATCTCTCATTATCTCTTTGCGCAGCCCTTTTACGGGCGGGTGAGCTTCTTGTACTTGATGCGGTGCGGGGTGTCCGCGGCATTGCCCAGGCGGGCGTGCCGGTCGGCCTCGTATTCGCTGAAATTACCCTCAAACCAGGCTATCTTGCTGTCGCCCTCGAAGGCCATGATATGCGTGGCCACGCGGTCCAGGAACCAGCGGTCATGGCTGATGATAACGGCGCAGCCGGCGAAGCTCTCCAGCGCTTCCTCCAGCGCGCGCATGGTGTTCACGTCCAGGTCATTGGTGGGTTCGTCCAGCAGCAGCACGTTCCCGCCTTCCTTCAACATTACGGCCAGGTGCACCCGGTTGCGCTCGCCGCCGGAGAGGTTCTCAACTTTCTTCTGCTGGTCCTGGCCGCTGAAGTTGAAGCGGGCCACATAGGCGCGGGAATTCACCTCCAGCTTGCCCAGCTTCACCAGGTCGAGCCCGCCGGAGATGACCTCCCAGACATTGCGGCCGGCGCTAAGCGTGGAGCGAGCCTGGTCGGAATAGGACAACTGCACGGTCTCGCCCACCCGGAAGTCGCCGGAGTCCGGCTTTTCCTCGCCGGTTATCATCTTGAACAGCGTGGTCTTGCCGGCCCCGTTAGGGCCGATGACGCCCACTATGCCGCCGGGCGGCAGCGAGAAACTGACATTGTCCAGCAGCACCTTGTCGCCGAAGGCCTTGGTAACGTTCCTGGCCTCCACCACCAGGTTGCCCAGGCGCTGGCCCGGCGGGATATAGATCTCAAGCTCCTTCGCCAGCTTCTCATTATCCTGGCTGAGCAGGTTCTCGTAGGCGGTGATGCGGGCCTTGCCCTTGGCCTGCCGGGCCTTGGAGCCCATGCGTATCCACTCCAGCTCGCGCTTCAGGGCCTTCTGCCGGTCCGTCTCGGATTTTTCCTCCTGGCGCAGACGCTCGCCCTTCTGGTCCAGCCACGAGGAATAATTA
>PEXO01000070.1 GCA_002779045.1 Elusimicrobia bacterium CG08_land_8_20_14_0_20_59_10
GTGTCGCTTCATGCCACTTCGGTGTAGCCCAAAATCGGCCAGCCAAATGCTTCAGTTATTTCGTTACGCTTCCTTATGGACAAGATCATCATCAGAGGGGCCCGCTCGCATAACCTTAAGAACCTCAGCCTGGAGATACCCAGGAACCGGCTGGTGGTGATAACCGGCCTTTCCGGCTCCGGCAAATCCACCCTGGCCTTCGATACGGTTTACGCCGAGGGGCAGCGCCGTTACGTGGAATCCCTTTCGGCCTACGCCCGGCAATTCCTGGAGCAGATGGATAAACCCGACGTGGACTCCATAGAGGGGCTTTCCCCGGCCATTGCCATACAGCAGCACCATCCCTCGAAGAACCCGCGCTCTACCGTAGGCACGGTCACGGAGATCTACGACTATCTCCGCCTTCTTTTTGCCAAGGCCGGCCGGCCCTACTGCCCCTCCTGCCGCCGCCCGATAAAGGCCTGGTCGGCGCAGGGGATAGCCGCGGAGATCTCCGGGAAGTACGCCGGGAAAAAAGTGCGGATATTCTCGCCGCTGATACGCGGCCGGAGCGGCACCTACGAAGAACTCTTTTCGCGCCTGCGCAAGACGGGCTTTACCAGGGTACGGGTGGACGGCAAAATATGCCCGCTTGAAAGTCCGCCGGACCTCAAGCGCTACCAAAAACACGACATTGACCTGTTCGTGGACGAATTTACCATATCAAAAGACGACCGTGAGCGCCTGGACGAGGCCGTTGAACTGGCGCTGGCACAGTCAAAGGGCCTTCTGAGCGTAGAGGAAGCCGGGCACAAGGCTCCCGGAATCCTTTACAGCGAAAAGAACGCCTGCCCCGCCTGCGGGCTCAGCTTTCCCGAACTGGAACCCAGGCTTTTTTCCTTCAATTCCCCTCACGGGGCCTGCGCGGAATGCGGCGGCCTGGGCGTAAAGCTGGAGGTTGCCCCGGAACTGGTGGTCCCTGACGGGTCCAGAACGGTGAACGGCGGCGCGCTGGAAGCCTGGGCCAACCCGGTAACCACGCGTACGCACAGGTGGAAGGGCTCCTGGTCCGGTTATTACGCGGACATGCTTTGTGCCGCGGCGCGCGATAGCGGCATCAGCCTGGACAAGCCCTGGAAGGAGCTGCCCGGGGCCCACCGCGACCTGCTGCTTTATGGCGGCGGGGACTTTGAGGGCGTTATCACCAACCTCAAGCGCCGCCACAGCGAAAGCGAATCCGATTTTGTAAGAGAAGAGATCTACACCAGGTTCATGCGCGAAACCGTCTGCCCGAAGTGCAAAGGCTTAAGGCTGAAGGCGGAAGGCTTAAGCGTGCTGGTCGGGGGCCGGAACATAGCCCAGCTCACGGCGCTGCCCATAGGGCTGGCGGCGGGGTTCATGGCTTCACTGGACCTGGACGAAAAGGAGCGCGCTATAGCCCGGCGGATACTCAGGGAGATAAATTCCCGCCTCTCTTTCCTTAACAATGTGGGCCTGGGCTACATCTCTCTCGACCGGCGCTCCGAGACGCTCTCTGGCGGCGAGGCGCAGCGCATACAGCTGGCCACGCAGATAGGCTCGGGGTTGACGGGGGTGCTCTATGTGCTGGACGAGCCCACGATAGGCCTGCATCAGCGCGATAATGCCAAGCTGATAAATACCCTTAAATCACTACGGGATATAGGCAATACCCTGCTGGTGGTGGAACACGACGAGGCGGTCATACGCGGCGCGGACCACGTGATAGACATGGGGCCGGGCGCGGGGCTGGCCGGCGGCTATATAGTGGCGCAGGGCTCCCCGGCGGAAATAATGAAGGACCCGCGCTCGGTCACCGGCCCTTTCCTGAGCGGGAAGCGCTCGAACGCGGTAAACACGCCCCCCCGCCTCCCCGCAGGCCGGTTCCTGGAGTTCTGCGGGGCGCGCCAGTTCAATCTCAAGGACATAGACGTAAAAATACCGCTGGGACTGTTCGTCAGCATCTGCGGCGTCTCTGGCTCGGGTAAATCCACGCTGCTTTACGAGATAATCTATAAAGCGCTGGCCCGCGCGCTCTACAAGTCGAAGGAGCAGCCGGGAACTTTCCGCTCCATGAAAGGGGCGGAGCAGATAGACAAGGTTATAATCGTGGACCAGTCCCCTATAGGCCGCACTCCCAGGTCGAACCCCTCCACTTATAGCGGCGTCTTCAACCATATCCGTGACCTCTTTGCCGCGCTTCCCGAGGCTAAACGCCGCGGCTACGCGCCTGGCCGTTTCTCCTTTAACGTGAAGGGCGGGCGCTGCGAGGCCTGCCAGGGGGACGGCACGATAAAGATACAGATGCAGTTCCTGCCCGACGTTTACGTTAAATGCGCGGAATGCGGCGGGCGCAGGTTCAACGACGCCACGCTCGAGGTGCGCTTCAAGGGCAAAAGCATCGCCGACGTGCTGGAGCTTTCAGTAGAGGAAGCGGGTGCGCTGTTCGCGGATATCCCGCGCATCTCGAAAATCCTGGCCACGATGCGCGAAGTGGGGCTGGATTACCTTAAGCTGGGACAGAGCGCCACCACGCTTTCGGGGGGCGAGGCGCAGCGGCTTAAACTGGCGGAGCAGCTGGCTAAGCGCGCCACGGGCCGCACCCTTTATATCCTTGACGAACCCACCACGGGGCTGCATTTTGCCGACGTGGGAAAACTTCTGGCAGTACTGCACCGCCTGGCGGACGCCGGCAACACGGTGCTGGTGATAGAGCATAACCTGGACGTGATAGCCGCCTCGGACTGGCTGGTGGAACTGGGCCCGGAAGGCGGGGACGGGGGCGGGCGGCTGGTCTTCTCGGGCCCGGTCCGCGACGTGCTGAAGGTGAAAGGCTCACATACGGGCAAGTACCTGAAAGAACATTTCAATACAAAGAAAGCGGGCATCCGTTAAGCCGCCTCCCGGCGGGCCGGGCTGAACGGGGACCGGGTTAGCAAAACCTTCCGAAGGCCGAGGCTTGCATCGCGCCGAGGCCTGAGGCAGAGCGAGGCCACGGTGTTGGCCGAGCGCGTTTTGCGTTCCGGTCCCCGCTCAGCACGGCGGGCACATTGCGTAGGAATAAGCTATTTTTTTTGGCCGAACTGGGTGAAGGTGTAGGAGGAGAACTGCATGGGCTTGAAGGTGAAGCTGTTGGAAAAAGAGGATGAGACCCCGCTTTTCCCGGCCTTGGAACCGTATTCCTCCACCCAGGCCGTCCATTTGCGCGCAAAGTCCCGCCTGTCCCGTATCCGGTAGGTCTTCCAAAGGGCCGTCTTTACGTCGGCGCCGTCGCGCAGGGCGGAGCAGAAATTCTTGAACTGAAGCCTGGTCTGCGGCTTGTAAAGATAGGAGACGGTGGCGAAGGACTGCAGGTACCAGTAGGAGATCGCGTCGTCGGATTTGAGCTTGTCCAGTTCTGCGTCGAAGAATTTAGCCGGGGGGATGCGCCGCTCTTTGGGGAAATAGGAGAGAGAACACGACCAAGGCCCCCCTTCCGTGAACACCCGGTCCTCCAGGTACACCGCCAGACCCTCGTTTAGCCACTGCGGCGGGTAGGCCAGTTTTTCCGCAAAATAGCCCTCGAAATACAAATGCCCCAGCTCATGGGCTATCACGGCCTTCAGCTTGAAGAGGTCTCCCGTATCGTAGACCACCACGGTTTTCTTAGAGGCATAGGCGAGCCCTTTTGACCATTTGGGCGGCGAGAATTCCCCTCGCTGGTAAGACCCCTGTGAGGCATAGATATATATCTTTGACTTCTCGGTGGTCATCCACGGGGCGAACATGGACATGGTAAGGCGCGTGGTGGAATACATGCGCTCAAGCTCCAGGATTATAGAGCTGGGCGACCAGGCTGATTCGTGAAGCACCTCGAAATGCGGCGAGGATTTAACGCGCCAGTTGGACACTTTGGGGGCGGAGCCTATTTCCGCGCCGGAGGCTGCGGAGGGCACGAGCAGCAGGAGACCAAGCAGAACGCGGTGTATCATCGGATAATTTTGCAAAGAGCTGTCAATGTAACGCACTTCGTGCGGACTTGCAGAGATTCACCAGTACTGAAAAGGGGCTCATTACGAGTTGCTATGGGTTGCCTCCCCTGTTCACTTCCCCCCACACAAGGGGGAAGGAAGCTACCCATACTAGCCCGTCATGAGCCTGAAAAGGAAATTCCCATAGTATCCGGTTATGCGCAGGGCGATAGCGGGGCAAAAAAAACGCCGGCCCGCGCCGGCGGCACTGGCGGCGGACCGCTATTCCTGGTTCGGGTCGGTCGTAACAGTCATCTGCGTCGCGCCGCCGACGGTCATGGTTACGGTTTTGCCATCCAGGGTGCCGGAGGTGCCGGAGGGGGTCCCCGTATTCCATTTGGCGAACTGCATCATGGCGTAACCCGAGTTGTGGGCCATGGAGACGTTTTTACGATAAACCCGCGTGGCCAGGGAATAGCGCTGCAGCACCCAGGACATTATCATCACGGAAATATACGACAGCAGCAACGCTACGACCAGGGTCTGCAGCAATACCGCGCCTTTTCTCCACGCCCGGAAAATATTCATAAAATTCCCTGCTATAGTGTAGCAGAGAAACCAGCGGTTTTCAATGGATAAATAATAACAGCGTCGAGCGGACCGGCGTATGCCCGGGAAGCGCCAAAGACCCGGAAAGGGTTAGGAAGCGTAACGAAATAACTGAAGCATTTGGCTGGCCGATTTTGGGCTACACCGAAGTGGCATGAAGCGACACGTACTA
>PEXO01000201.1:0-1794 GCA_002779045.1 Elusimicrobia bacterium CG08_land_8_20_14_0_20_59_10
ACCGGTATGCTCGTTCGTCGCGCCTCGCATCCGCCTCAAATCTGAGCCTCCAAATGCTTCAGTTATTTCGTTACGCTTCCTTACCGCCTGGCCCGGGAGTCTTCCCCGGCCGCGCCGGTCATGGTATAACTGCGCAGACGCATCCCGATGAGGTGGGGGGATTTCCCGGACATAATGTCAAGTACTCCCTCCAGGATAAGTTGAAGGGCCAGCGTCTCTTCCATGGCCCGGAGCCGTATCTTGTTGGCCACCGGGACGAAAACGAGGTTGGAAAGGGCTATTCCGAAGAACGCCGAACTGATGGCCACGGCCATGGAACGCCCGATCAGGGCCGGGTCGGAAATATTGCTGAGGGTCTGGATGATCCCGAAAAGCGTCCCGATCAGTCCGAACATCGGCGACAGCACGCCCATGGTACGGTACAAGTTTGCGTCCTCCTGCACATCAAGGCGGCGGCGGCGTATTTCCTCCTCCAGTATCTCGCGGGTTTCGCGGGATTCACCGCTTATCATGCCCACGCTTATCGCGCGCTTGAGAAACCCGCCCGCGAAAGCGGGGTCGGGGCTGGAAACGGCCATTATGCCACCCTGGCGCTGAGCCGTCTCGGACATCTGCACCAGCAGGCGCACGATTGTCTCGGGAGGCGGGGTGCGCGATGCGGCAAAGATTGAGCTGAAAGCCTTCACCCCGGAAACAAAATGCCGCAGCGAGGTGTTGACGATGGTGGCTGCGAGCGTGCCTCCCAGCACCAGGATAATACCGTGAAAATTAAGCAGCTTGTCTCCTATGTTCGAGACATAAATACCCCAGGTCATGACAATTCCGCCGAGGATAAAGCCGCCAATAGTCATCACATCCATAGGTGTCCCCTGTTCACGTGTTCATACCGGGCAAAGCCCCGGGCTACTTATAGAGTACAAACACCGTGTTAACTAAATTTGTCCTAAATATAATATAAAAAAGCCGTTCCCGCCTGGAAGTTCGCTATAATATCGTATCAGGCGGGGGGTTGGTGTCCACCGCCCGCGGCGCAAGGAGGATATGTGACGACCGGACGTATTATACTTTACTGTCTGTTGCTGGTAGCGGGGGCCTTTGCCGGCCTCACTTTTTACCCGGGCATGTTTTATGCCAATAGCCTTAACGCCAGGTACATGGTAGTGCATTCCCCGGAACCGCTGGACATGTCGGTCGCCGAGTTGCTGGGGCGCATAACCGACAAGATCTCCGCCGACGACTTCTTCGATCCCGGGCAGACTTTCGAAATTTACCTGGGGACCGGCTACGGCAAATACGCCCTGCTGGCCCCTTTCTGCGGGAAATCTTTCGCCTGTGTGCACCCGCTGACCGGAAATGTCTTCATCGCTTCCGCGGACCCGCAGAAGAACCTGGCCTATTACCCGGGCGACCCCGCGCGTACCCGCATGCTGGAACATGTCCTGACCCATGAACTGGTGAAAGCCCAGCTCCGCGCCAGGCTTGGCGCGCTGAAGTATACCTTTCTCAAGGACTGGCAGACGGAAGGCTATGCCGAGCATGTAACCCTGGAGTCCTCCGACGCTGACAATTCCCTTATCTGCCCGGGCGCGCCCCCCGACCCCCGGGCATTCTACCTGAAAGACCGGCTGGTCCTGGAAGAGGTAAAAGCGGTTAACGATATTACCTACCCGGCCATTATGGAAGGGAACCGCAGCCCGGACCAGGCTGCCAAGACCATAATGCAGAGATACTGCAAGTAACCCGTTCCCGACGGCCTCCATGCGGCGCTGACTGCCTTTTTTGTATTATAAGATG
>PEXO01000201.1:1836-4680 GCA_002779045.1 Elusimicrobia bacterium CG08_land_8_20_14_0_20_59_10
GAACTACATGCTCACAGAACAGCAGACGATGGTACGCGACCTGGCCCGCAAGATAGCCCGGGAAAAGATAAAGCCCGTGGCGGCCCATTACGACGAAACGGAAGAGTTCGCCTGGCCCATAATGAAGATCCTGGGCGACAGCGACCTGTTCGGCGTCCACCTGCCCGAACAGTACGGCGGCCTGGGCGGCGGCATCCTGGACATGTGCCTGGTGACCGAGGAGCTTTCGCGCGCCTGCGCCGGCATAGCACTGGGCTTTGCCGGCACCGGGCTGGGAGCGCTGCCGATACTGCTGCACGGCTCGGAAGAACAGAAGAAGAAATACCTGCCCGACATAGCCAAAGGCAAACGCCTGGCCGCTTTCTGCCTGACCGAGGCCGAAGCCGGCTCCGACGCGGGAGCGATAAAGACCACCGCCCGCAAAGAGGGCGATAAATACATAATTAACGGCACCAAGCAGTGGATCACCAATGCCGGCGAAGCCGAGATCTACACCGTGATAGCCCTGAGCGACAAAGCGAAGGGGATACGCGGCGCCAGCGCCTTCATTGTTGAAAAAGGCGCCAAGGGCATGGACTTCGGCAAAAAAGAAAAAAAGATGGGCATACGCGCCAGCGCCACGCGGGAAGTTATCTTCACCGACTGCGAAGTGCCCGCCGCCAACCTGATCTCCAGGGAAGGCATGGGCTTTATCGTCGCGATGAAGACCCTGGACACCTCCCGCCCCGGGGTGGCAGCACAGGCGGTAGGCATAGCGCAGGGCGCGCTTGACCACGCCCTCGACTATTCCCGCACCCGCGTCCAGTTCGGCCAGCCCATCTCCAGCTTCCAGGCCGTCGGGCATATGCTGGCCGACATGGGCACGCAGGTGGAAGCGGCCCGCGCGCTCGCATATAGCGTAGCCCGCCTGGTGGATTCCGGGGCCAAGTCCGTCTCCAAAGAATCGGCGATGGCCAAGCTTTTCGCCAGCGACACGGCCATGAAGGTGGCCGTCGACGCAGTGCAGATAATGGGCGGCTACGGCTACATGCGCGACTACCCGGTAGAAAAATACATGCGCGACGCCAAGATTACCCAGATTTACGAAGGCACCAACCAGATACAGCGCAACGTAATAGCCGCCAATATGATAAAGGAGACGCTGCAGAAATAAAAGCGGGGTTTTACTGCGGTTTTGGAGGGGCGGCCGGGGAGGACCCCTGAACCCGCTGCGGAAGGGGGCCCCCGCCATAATTTCCCCGGGCGGGGGGGAACCGACGCAAGGGTTCCGAAGCTATGCTAGTGCCGTATCAAAGGGCTATGCCCCCCAGACGGCCCTCTTCCGGGTGCGCAGGGGTCCTCCCCGGCCGCCCCGAACCAACAAGACCACCATGAATATAATCGTCTGCATAAAACAGGTACCCAATACCACCGACGTCAGGATAGACCCCGTCACCAATACCCTGATACGCGACGGCGTGGAAAGCGTGATCAACCCCTTCGACGCCTACGCCATAGAAGAAGCCGTCCGCCTCAAAGAGCGCCTGGGCGGCAAGGTCACCGTCCTCACCATGGGCCCGCCCCAGGCCGAGAACGCCCTGAAAGAAGCCATCGGCCTGGGCTGCGACAAAGCCGTCCTGGTAAGCGACCGCAAGTTCGCCGGCTCCGACACCTGGGCCACCAGCTACACCCTGGCCTGCGCCATCAAAAAATTGGAAGGCTTCGACATTATCCTCTGCGGCAAGCAGGCCTCCGACGGCGACACCGCCCAGGTAGGCCCCGGCATCTCCACCCATCTGGACATACCCCAGGTCACCTACGTAAAGAAGATCTCCGAGATAGACGACAAAGCCGCCCGGGTAGAACGCATGACGGAGGAAGGCTACGACATAGTGGAAACCCCGCTCCCCTGCCTATTGACCGTAGTAAAAGAGATCAACACCCCGCGTATGCCCTCGCTCAAAGGCATGATGCGCGCCAAGTCCGCCAAGATAGCCAAATGGACCGCCGACGACATAGAAGCCGACCCCGCCGCGCTGGGCCTGGACGGGTCACCCACCCGCGTGGTTAAGATCTTCACGCCCGAGCCGCGCAAGGGGGGAGAAATGCTCTCAGGCTCCGCTTCCGACGTGGCCAAAGAGCTGGTCGAACTCCTCAAGGAGGCGGTGCTCTGATATGGCCTCAATAACGATACTCCTGGACAAATGCACCGGCTGCACGCTCTGCGTGAAGGCCTGCCCCTTCGGCGCCATACATATGGCGACCAAGAAGGCCGTTATCGACATGGCCAAATGCAACCTGTGCGGCGCCTGCGCCCCCGTCTGCAAGTTCGCCGCCATCGAGCTGAAAAAAGATGCCGGCCGGAAGAAGGACCTCTCGGCCTACAAGGATGTCTGGGTGTTCTGCGAGCAGAAAAAAGGCGTTATCCAGTCCATCTCCTTCGAACTGCTGGGCGAAGGCCGCAAGCTGGCCGGCAAGCTCGGCGTAAAGCTCTGCGCCGTGCTGCTCGGCAGCGGCATGGAGGACGCGGCGGAAGCCCTGGGCGAGCGCGGGGCCGACAAGGTCTACCTTGTGGACCATCCCGCCCTGAAAGACTACCAGGACGACCCCTATACCGAAGCGCTGGTAAAGCTGGTGGAGGAATACAAACCTGAAGTACTGCTCTGCGGCGCCACCACCATAGGCCGCAGCCTGATCTCTCGCGTAGCCATAAAGACCTGCGCAGGCCTGACGGCCGACTGTACCGGCCTGGACATCGACGAAAAGGAGCGCCTCCTGCTCCAGACCCGCCCGGCTTTCGGCGGCAATATCATGGCCACCATCATAACACCCAACCACAGGCCGCAGATGGCCACGGTGCGCCAC
>PEXO01000103.1:0-4053 GCA_002779045.1 Elusimicrobia bacterium CG08_land_8_20_14_0_20_59_10
AGGCCGCCGTCAGGCGGTCGGGGTATTCCTTCACCAGCTTTGCCACCTCTTTGCAGACGCGGTTCAGCGCATGCCCGGAGACATTATCGGAATTGCCGTAGGTGGCGTCATCGAAGGTCACCATGTATTCGGCGGGGATATGAATGTCCAGCCCGTCGAAGGCGGTCTTCATCACCACGCCGGGCCAGCCGGCCTCGTAGGCGGCCTTTACCTGGTCGTAGCCGTCGGAGTGGGGGGAGGCGGAAATTATGAAAGGCGAGCGCAGTTTGCGGCCGAAGAAATCCGTCTCCAGCGATACCGGTTCCAGGTAGCGGCCGGCGAGTATGACCGCGCTTTTTTTATTGTCCTTTACAACCGCGGCCTTTTTCCCCTGCATATAGGCGTGGGCTTCCATGGCGGCGTTCTTGCCTGAGGCGGCGCCTTCCACCACGGTGGCCGCGCCGTTTCGGCAGTCGCCGGCCAGAAAAACGCCTTTCTGCTTCTTGTCCTCGAAGACCGGGAGGTTTTTAATGGCCAGCACCACGAAAGCGATGTCAGTGCGCTCCTGCCCGGTACCGGGGATATCCTTGGCCTTGCCGTCGAGACGCACCACTTTTATGCCGCCCTTCTTAAGGATGGCGGTAATGCGGCTCCTGCCGTTAATGTTTATGCCGGCTTTAAGGAGGTCGCGCAGTTCCCGCTCCGGCAGCTGTATGTCGCCGATGTTCTTGCGGGTGAAGACCTCGGCTTTGGCCGCGCCCAGCTCCAGCGCCTTCATGGCGCAGTCGGCCGCCACAGCGCCGCCGCCTATCACTGCCACATTCAGGCCTTTGACCTTGTATTTTGAGGAATTGCGCAGGTATTCCAGGCCTTCCACGCCCAGGTCCTCGCCTTCGATGTTGAGCTTTATCTGTTTCTCCACCCCGGCGGTGACTATTACCGAGTGATAGCTCTTAAGCAGCGCAGCGGGTTCTTTTATGGCCGCGCCGGTCTTAATGGAAATATCGCCGAGCGTTTTTATGAACTCTATCTCCGTGCGCAGCACTTCCTTGGGGAAGCGCTTGTCCGGGATAAGGTTTGCCGCGCCTCCGGCTTTCTTGTTCTTTTCAAGTATCTCAACCTTGTAACCCAGCTGCGCCAGCGTCCCTGCCGCGGCGAAGCCCGCCGGACCGGCGCCGATCACTGCGACCTTCCTGCCGTTAGGTTTCGCATTTCTGAACCGCGGCATCACGTTCAGTTCTTTGGCTTTCTGTATGATCGCCGCCTGCGCGGCCGGTATGTTTATAGGGTTGTCGAAGAGCTTTCGCGAGCAGGCTTTTACGCAGAACCAGTCGGGGCAGACCGCGCCGCAGACTCCGCCGAAGGTATTATTGCCCATTATTAAAGCGGCGGCGCGCTTTATGTCGGACCTGCCCAGCTGCCGCGCGGCCATCAGGAAGTCCGCCGGGGAACAGTCGGCCGGGCAGGCCGCCTGGCAGGGCTTCTCCTCGCAGTAGAGGCAGCGTTCCGCTTCGGCTTTGAGCTGCGCGTCGGAAAGGAAATTTATTTTGTTCTTCATGTGTTTCTCCGGAAAGTCATAACGAGCCGATGAATTTTATTTTACTATAATATTTTTATTCAAAGAACCTTGTGAAGCATGGAGACGCCGATGAAGAGTAAGACCCTTTTGATAAAGAACGCGCTGGTGCTGGCCACGATGGACGACAAGGGCCGCGAAATCAGCGGCGGCGACGTTTATACGGAGGGGCCTGAGATCAAAAAAGTTGGGAAAAGCCTCAGGGTCAAAGCGGATACCGTGATAGACGCCAGGGACTGTGTGGTCCTCCCCGGTTTCGTCAACACGCACCACCACCTTTACCAGACGCTCACCCGCAACCTGCCGAAGGTGCAGGACGCCGAGCTCTTCGACTGGCTGGTCTATCTTTATGATATCTGGAAGCATGTGAACCCCGAGGCTGTTTACGCCAGCACGCAGGCGGGCCTGGGCGAACTGCTGCTGACCGGCTGCACCACCAGCTCCGACCATCTTTACCTGTTCCCCCAAAAAAACAGCGGCTTATTTATTGACACGCAGATAGCCGCCGCCCGCGAAATAGGGATGCGCTTCACGGCCACGCGCGGCTCCATGTCGCGCGGCCGCTCAAAAGGCGGCCTGCCGCCCGACAGCGTGGTGCAGAGCGAAGATTTCATCATGAAGGACTGCGAGCGGCTGATAAAGAAATTCCACGATCCCGGCAAGTTCGCCATGACCAACGTGGCCATGGCGCCCTGCTCGCCTTTCTCGGTAACCACTAAACTCCTTAAGATAACCGCCGAGATGGCGAAGAAATGGGGAGTGCGCATGCATACCCACCTGGCCGAGACAAAAGACGAGGAGGCTTTCTGTAAAAAGCTCTTTAAGATGCGCCCGCTGGAGTACATGGAATCGGTCGGCTGGGTCAGTGAGGGTAATGCCTGGTTCGCCCATTGCGTTTATATCAACGAGGCCGAGGCGAAGCTAATGGGCAGAACAGGTACCGGTGTGGCGCATTGTCCCTGCTCGAACCTGCGCCTTGGTTCCGGCATAGCGCCGATACGCATGTTTATGGGGCATAAAGTGCCGGTAGGTCTGGCCGTGGACGGCTCCGCCTCCAACGATGCTTCCGATATGCTGGGGGAAGTGCGCCAGGCCATGCTGGTGCAGCGGGTAAAAGCCGGCGTGAAAGCCATGCCCGCCCGCGACGCCCTGCGGCTGGCCACGCGCGGCGGCGCGGCGGTGCTAGGCCGCGCGGATATCGGGTCCATCGAGCCGGGAAAGGCGGCGGATATCGCCATATTCGACGTGAGCGGCCTGGATTTCGTGGGTTCGCAATCCGACCCGCTGGCCTCGCTGCTCTTCTGCGGCGCCTCGCACCGCACTAAATACACCATAGTCAACGGCCAGGTCGTGGTAAAGAACGGCCGCCTGGCCGCCGTGGACGAATTCAAGCTGACCGCGCGCGCCAACAAGGCCGCCGCCTCGCTCTACCGTAACGGGATTCCGGGACAGTATACTTAATTGCGGAGCTGCTGCGGGGATGGACGGCAATAAACGAAAATCGCCCATATCAATGTGCATGACAAGACCGGGGTGGCGGAGTTCGCCCACGGGCTGACGGAGCCGGGCTAGGAGGTGCGCCGCGCGCCGCAAATACCGGGCGGCCGGGCCGGTGAATTTCTTATAATGGGAGCAGCGTCTAATAGTAAAGGCCGGGCGGCGTCTAAAAAGGTAAGCGATAAGCGACAGGGGGGTATATGCGGCATACGATGGCGATAGGGGTTATAGCGGTATTCGGCTTGCTGGCCGGCGGCGGCTTTCTGCTGGCGCGGCGCTCGAAGGCGGCGCTGGAGCGGGGCGTTCTGTTCGGCCAGGTGAACCAGCTGGTGGCCGGCTGGCAGGCGCAGGGCGTACCTGAAAGCGCCCGGTCGGTGAACCTGGTGGTGGACGACGGGGATATCGGCGCTTTGGTGGGTAAGCTCTCCAAAAGCGCGGCTAAAGGAGCCGCAGGCGAAGGCGAGCTGCTGCCCGCCGCCCGTTCGTCCGGCCTGGGCGGCTGGTTCAGGCGCACTTTCTTCAGGCGCGGTCTCGCTTCGGCCAAGCCCGGCCCGCTGGCGGCGGCCTTGGCCGGAAATGCCAATACCGTAACCTGGACGCATAACGGCTTTGCGGACGTGGACGAGGAAGAGATGGCCCGGGAGTTCATGAAGGCCATCCTGGCCGCGCATGACGCCGGCGCCGGGATAAACATCCTCACGCGGGGCGCGGCCGCGGCGCCGGCGCTGAAGGCGCTGAAGCGGCTGGAGGGGGTGACGCGCGCAAACAGGCCGGTGGCGGTGCGCAAGCTGGTGGCGCTGGCCATGAACCAGGCCACGCTCAGGAAGCTGGACCCTGTTTTCTTCGGCGATTTCAAGCGCCCCGCCGGCCTGGGCGAGCAGCTCAATCTCTGGCAGCCCGCCGCTTCGGGGCCGCGCAGGATAGAGCTTTATACGCGGCGTTCGGACGGGCTGCGGCTGGAGGCCGACAAACTGCTGGCGGCCCTGGGGCTTTACAGGCCG
>PEXO01000103.1:4461-4672 GCA_002779045.1 Elusimicrobia bacterium CG08_land_8_20_14_0_20_59_10
CGCGGCAATGCGGCCGGCTGCACAGGCAATCCGCCCAGCTGCAACTGGTACGACGCCATGGCCTATTGCGGCGGGCGGCTGCCCACGGTGGCCCAGCTCCAGGCCGCATATAAGTCCGAATGCTTATTACTTTGACTCCGGTTGCATAAGTTCACATAGGGAAACAGGTTTCTTTTGGGAAGAGATCCCCAACAAGGTCTGAAAGGCCGCC
>PEXO01000071.1 GCA_002779045.1 Elusimicrobia bacterium CG08_land_8_20_14_0_20_59_10
AAAAATCGAACAGGGCTTTTTCCATCTTCAGCTTGCCGGCCTCGATCATGGCCAGGTCGGTCAGGTCGGCTATGAGGTGGCCCAGCTGGTCGGTGGAACCCACGATATTCTTAAGGTATTGCGCCTCTTTTTCCCCCACGCTTTTCTTCATCAGCAGTTCGCTGAAACCCCTTATGGACGCCAGCGGCGTGCGCACGTCGTGCACGACCATGGAAAGGAACTTCGACTTCATATCGTTAAGACGCCCTAGTTCCTGGTTGGAGAGGGCCAGCCTGGAGGTAAGTACCTCCAGGTCCTGCGAGCGCTGGAACACCTGTGTCTGCGCCAGCGCTATCTCCATCACATACTGCTTTATCAGGTTCTGGGAAAACTGCTCGCGCTTACTGAAAGCGGAGTTCTGCATGAACCCCGAAACCTGCGCGACAAGGACGACGCCGCCGGCCAGCATCATGAGCAGCATAGGTCCGAGAGCGATTATGGCGAATTCCATGGTTCTGTCCTGCCTATAGTATAAAAAATTAAGGGCCTGTTCAGGCGGCCAAGCCTATGGCAGCGCCGCAACAGACGCAAGGCCATGCCGGTGCCGTATCAGGGCCTATGGCCATCAAACGGCCTATGCGTATCATGCGGCCCCCAGTATGCGCCGCTCCAGGACCTTGACCCGCGCTACCAGCACCTCGTTGGCAAAAGGCTTTGGCAGGTAATCGTCCGCGCCGCTCTCATACCCCTCCACCTGGTCCGTGACAGCGGAACGCACCGTCATCATCAGCACGGGCAGCGCGGCCAGTCGTTTATCCTCCCGGATCGACTTCAGCAGCTCGAAGCCGCCCATCTCCGGCATATTGACATCAAGCACGGCTATATCCGCCCCCTCCGCCTGCAGGGACTCCCAGGCCAGAGCCCCGTTCTCATGGGCGGAGATCTCGAACCCCTCCCCCTCCAGGATCTCCGAAAGCAGCATCCGGAAATTGTCATCGTCGTCGGCTAAAAGTATTTTCATAAGAGCACCTCTTGGCATTATTTCCAGCCCTGCGCGTCCATGAACTGGCGGGTCACCGTGTCGTTCGGGCTGAGCTCCATCACCTTCTCATAAGCCTTGCGGGCTTTGGCCTTGTCGCCCATCATATAGTAGGCGGAACCAAGGCGGGTCCAGCCCATCGGGTTGGTCTCATCTAGGAGGACCACTTCCTCGCACTCTTTGGCCGCCATGTCGAACTGCTGGATGTAGAAGCCCTTGGCGGCTTTCTTGAGCTTCTCTTTGAGCAGCGCGGTCTTAGGCATGATCTCGTCGCGGCGCACGCTGTTGCGGGTCAGGTCGCCCAGGTTATAGAGCAGCTCTTCGAAGAGCGCGTCGCCGCGGGGATTGGCGCCGAGGGCCGCGTGCGCCAGCAGGAAGGCCTTCAGCTCGCGGCCCTCGATGTAGGAGACCACCGCTTCGTGCGCGACATTGGACTGCTCGTCGTTCTTCTGGAAGGTCTTCTCGCGCACCGGGGTCTCTTTGAGCTGCAGGCGCTTGCCGAGCGTGTCAAGCCTGGAAGCCTTGTCGCCCCACGCTCCGTCCCTCAGGGAGGGCTGCAGGTTGAAGGCCTTGTTCAGGTTCTCGACCGCCAGCGTGTACTCGCGGGAGTCCAGGTTCCTGCGGGCCAGTTCGACATAGTCATTGGCGTAGAGCTTAAGAGCTTCGATCTTCTCTTTGGGAGCGAGGACCGAGGCGCGGGCGACGCGGGCGGTGGCGCCGGAGAGGGGCTGCTTGGCGCGGGAAGAACCGAAGCGGATCGTCGCGCCCAGCTTCTGCATGGAACCGAGCTCGCCGAAGGGGGACATCGAGTAGTCCAGGTCCATGAAGGAAAGGCGGAAACCGACGCCCAGGCGCAGGCCCGAGCCCATGTCCTGGCCGGAAGCGTAGCCGCCGCGGACGGAGAGCAGCTGGAACATGAAGTACTCGGCGCCGACATTGAATTTATACGGCGCGTAGTTGGAGATGGTCTGGTCCACGGAGATCGTAAGAGTGTGCGCGCCGGCGGGATGGGAGATCCAGGCCAGGCCCAGCGTCTCGGACTGGGGAAGCGGGAAGGAATCCTTGTCGAACTTCATGCCGGTGCCGAGATTCTTCACGGAAAGGGCGACGCGCAGCTCCTGCGCCGGGATGTTCTTCATCCAGTATTTGGACGGGCGCAGGTGGTAGATGGCGCCCAGGTCCACGGCCATCGCGCTGGCCGAGGCGCTGTCAAGCTTGGAGGAGATGCTCTTTACGTTCACGCCGACGTTAAGGACGGGGCGATCGATCTCGTCCTTGAGCAGCGTGCGGGCGTAGGAACCGGAGATGGCGGTGTCGGAAGCTTCCAGTTTGCGGGTCGTGCCGCCCATCGCGTCGTAGCCCTGGAAAGGAGCCACGCTCTGGCGGGTGTAGCTCAGGCCAAGAGTGGAGCCGTAGCTCAGGGGGTAGGCGAAGGAGGCGAACTGGTTAGTCACGTCGGCGAAGGAGGCGTTGTGGGTGGCAGCCAGCTCGGGCACTTCGATGCTGGCCAGACCTGCCGGATTCCACCAGGCGGAGTACGCATCCTGCGTCACGGCGGAGTAGGCTTCGCCCATCCCGGTGGCGCGGGGGCTGGGATCGAACTTGAGGAACGCGGCCGCAGTGGTGCCGGCTTCCCCGGCGGAAACGCGAACGACAAAAAAACCGCAGGCGGCGATGATTATCGCCGCCGCGGCTGAGAAAAGTTTTTTGTAGTTCGCGATGTTCATAATATTTACATCTATAGTGTACGAGGAAAAAAAACCATAATCCCGAAGAAACTCCGAAGTCGGGAAAACAGCGGTTTTGTAGGGGTAGTTCCAACCCGGAATGCGGGTTTTGAAAGGCGGAAATAGCAGCGTGGAAGCGCAATAAGCCAAAGGGTGTTAAAACCCCGTATTTTTGGGAGAAAATCAAGCCGATATGAAGAAAAAAGTTGACGAAAACCTTAAAAAACCGCGTTTCAGCGCAAAAAACACACAATTAGAGCGCAATTAGGGGGACAGTATACTTAATTCACTTCAGTATGCTCATCCCGATGAATCGGAAGCCTTATATTCTTGCTGTCTTTATGCGGGCCCGGTCTTTTTTTGAATAACACCGTCTGTGAAATATTAAAATCTACCTGCAATTTTTTCAAAAATTCCTCCCCTCCCGCGGGACGCCCGTTAGAAGAATGTGCATGGATCCCTGCTACAAGGTCTTTCTCGATATTTGCAGAAAGAAAATCATTCCAGTCATCAACCATAGGCCCGATACCAGAAACCTTAACAAAACCGTCGTCCTTATTCCGAACATGAGCCCTGGCACTGCTCCAGCGGTAATCCTCAGGTTTTCGAACAAGTTTTGCGCGCACAGGGTTCCGCTCTATATACCTGGCTGCCGCAAGAAGATATCTCTCATCCATAGGGAACGACGAGAAGCGCTCCTGCCATAAATGCCCTTTCCATCCCTCCCTGTAATTTACATGGAGGGTATAGCGCCTATGCGCTTCGCCAATAGCCATCCTCAAGCCTTTTTCATCCTGCGGGACAAGGATCAGGTGCACATGGTTGGGCATAAGACAATAACACCAAACATCGACCTTAAACTTAACACACCATTCGCCCACAAGGTTAAGATAAATTCGATAGTCATTTTCTGTAAAAAAAACCGGCTGACGCCTGTTTCCTCTCTGTGTCACATGATGCGGATACCCAGGAACAACGACACGTGCAATTCTTGGCATAAATCCCCACACTCAAGTATAATTTTGCAGCACTATTAAGGTACCGCAAAGCGTCATAAATTATAGCACTAAATTTGAATTAAGTATACTGTCCCCCCAACTCCCCTAAATTCTGGTTTTTTTAGCGGTTTTATAGAGGGATTTGCTATACTAGCAGAAGGGATGTTCGCATTATTCGTTTAGGAGGCACTTACGATGAAGCATTGTTTTATTTTTACACTTGTTTTTGCGGCTGCCTCTGCTTTTGTCTACGCAGAGGATACCGCTCCCCCCCCGCCCACTGATCCCGCAAAGAGCGCGGCGGCGGAAAGCGCTTCCAAGAACTCTCTGGCCCTTATCGAGCTGGACAAAAAGGAAGCCACAGAAATACGCTCCCTGCAGGAAAAAGCAGCAGATGTCAGGAAAAGGCTTCTAGAGGAAACAAAGAACTACCAGAACCAGATAGCCGCCGTGAAGGAAAAGTACCGTGCCGAAAGATATGCAATAATGGACCGCATCACACCGGGTTCAGGCTCTAAATTGGCAAAAAAGGACAAGGACCTTGCCGACCTAGAGTCCCAGTTCAAAAAAGACATGAACGTTCTCAATATGACGCAGAGAGCCGAGGCCTCAAAAAAGGAACTGACAAAAGAAAAACAGGATAAGCTCCAGGCCGAGAGGAACCGGGTGGTAAAAGATTATAATGAAAAAAGGCGGAAGATCCTTTCCGAATAAGTCAGGACAAGGAGCGAGATAGCCCATTGGTTTTGTACGCGGCCGGCGCCGCATCGGTTTCAAATGAACCCCGTATGGTTCCAAAGTGCCGGACCGGGGTGATTGAAGAAAGGCGCTAAGGAAGCGTAACGAAATAACTGAAGCATTTGGCTGGCCGATTTTGGGCTACACCGAAGTGGCATGAAGCGACACGTA
>PEXO01000097.1:0-293 GCA_002779045.1 Elusimicrobia bacterium CG08_land_8_20_14_0_20_59_10
TGGCTGCGGTGGAAAAAAACCCGGAGTTGAAAAACACGCTCATCTTCGTGCTGACAGCCAGGCACCTGACCATGCAAGAAATGGAGTATCTGCAGAAAAGGGCGGAGGCCGTCATACAGAAGGGCTCCAAAAACCTGGCGGAGATATTGAGCCAGGTAAAGAGCAGGCTGGAAAAAATAGAGGTTTTTAACAGGCTTCCGGGCGGAGGTAAGTAGTATGCCAAAAATACTTATAGTGGACGACGACGTGGTTAACCGCGACATAATAAAGACCCGGCTGGAAGCGGCCGGCTA
>PEXO01000097.1:709-1396 GCA_002779045.1 Elusimicrobia bacterium CG08_land_8_20_14_0_20_59_10
ATTTTGAGGCCATTACCGAACATCCCCACTGCCCCGCTTTGGTGGTGGAAACCGCAAGAACGGCGGCCGGGGAGCCTTCACAGGGGCAGGAGTCGTACGCCGTGCAGTCCGTAGAGAAACTGCTCGATCTTGCCATAAGCCTGCGCGCCAGCGACATCCACCTGGAGCCCCAGCAGAAGGCTTTTTTCGTCCGGTTCCGGATCGACGGGGTCCTGAAGACCATTCACGAGTATCCCAAAGAACACCAGGTCACCATAGTCTCACGCATAAAGGTAATGGCCGGGATGGATATTTCGGAAAAACGCCTGCCGCTGGACGGCCAGATAAGCCTGCATGACGATACCCGCAACATAGATCTGCGCATCTCCACTATGCCGGGCAAGTACGGGGAGACGGTGGTTATACGCATACTTAATAAAGCCAGCGTAATGTTCGGGCTTGAGAAGCTGGGGCTCGCCCCCGCCACACAGAGCGCGTTCGAGGCCCTTATCGAACGGCCGCACGGGATAATCCTGGTGACCGGGCCCACTGGCAGCGGCAAGACCACTACTTTGTATGCGGTACTCAACCGTATAAAATCCCCGCTTATAAACATCATCACGCTGGAAGACCCGATAGAGTATGAGCTGCTTGCCGGCAGCGGCAACCAGATGGGCATAACCCAGGTGCAGGTGCAGCCTAAAATAG
>PEXO01000349.1 GCA_002779045.1 Elusimicrobia bacterium CG08_land_8_20_14_0_20_59_10
CTGCGTCCTGGCCAGAGTTATCCATCTCTGGGAGTCCTGCAGGCTCACCTGGTTGTAAATATCCACCTTGCGCAGCTTGACGCCGGCCTTGTGATAGACCAGGGGCGTGTTCGCTCCGCCAAGCACATCGCCCCGGGAAGTTATGGTGAGATAGGGCTTGCCGGAGCCGGCGATACCGGAACCGGAATAGGAAACAAGCTCCGACTCGCCGATGTACAGGTTGCCGGCGGACGGGAAACCGGCCGTGGAATCCAGCACAAGGTTGAACGGCAGCGTATCGGTGGAGGCGAAGGCCGTCTGCAGGATAGCTTCCGCTTCGGAGATATTGAGATCGTTCACGTCCAGCTCGTCGTTCTGGTTGAAGTCCCGGTAGATCTGTATGAACTTCACGTCGTCGTTGCTGCCCATGTTGCCGCCGCCGGTGGGAGTACGCTGCACCCTGATAGCGCTCCACAGCGCATTGCCCGAGTCCGCCGCCAGGTTAAAGCGCAGCATCGGCGCCATCTTCTGCGCCTGGCGCACGCTGCCGGCGCTGCTTATCAGGTCCAGTGCCGCATCGTACACACCCAGCGTCACGTCCGAGTCTATCTCCCCGATCGCCATCGGGAAGGTGTTGACGGGCCAGGAGGACATTATCAGCTGGTTGGGCACGCCCACCGCGAAGCTGGCGGCCGCGGCGACATTAAGGCCGGCGCTGCTGCCTATCACGGCGAACTGCGATATATCATAGCTGATGAAGGCGCAGCTGGGGGTGGTGGTCACGGAGATATACTTCTTCAGCGCTATGGAAACCATCCCGTTATAATAGCTCTCGTTGCCGTAGGACATAAGGTTGGGGAAGGAGCCGGAGGCGTCGGAAGAGATGTCCACCGAATCCAGCACGCAGTTATCGTTGGAATCCTGCCACACCTTCACCACGGTTATATCGCTGTCATTGCAGGTGCCGCGCTTGTTCAGGGTTAAGGCCTCTATCTTGGCCGAAGTCTTGTCGGTAACCAGCTGCATGGACAGGACCCCGACGTTCTTGTCGTTCTGCGTGACAAAGGCCGGCGAGATGTCCTCGGGGGTGAGGATGATGGTGTTAAGCTCCGGCATCACCACCTGGGTCTGGCTGCGCACCGGGGCCGGGAAATAGGCCGAGTGGCCGGCGCCCGGGGGGCCGAAGGTGAAGTGGCTCTCCGCCTGGACTTCCAGGCCGAGGACGTCGTTGGCCGGCGACAGGGCCTCGTTGGAGAACCTGGAAGCCTTATCTATGCTCATGGACACGAAGAATACCGTGGGCGTGGCGCTGATCACCACGTAGTCCTGGTCGTCCAGGGCGGGATCGGCCACCAGGATGGTGGCCTTGGTCAGCGGGTCGAAGCCCGACCCGAATTTACCCTGGCCCATCACGGGATCGGCCAGGTTGACGCCGGTGACCGGGTCCCTGTCGAAAACGCCGTTGCCATTGTCTTTCCGGATTATTATATCCGTAACGTCGTCGTCGTAGCCGGTCAGGCCGCTGGGAGCGCGCCTGGTAAATTTCACCGACTCCCAGCGCAGGCCGGTGCCGGGAGTAGCCAGGGTAAACTTCATGAACGGCAGGTTGACGCTGCCCTGGTAGGACTCGGTGCCTATCACCGCGCCGGAACTGTGGGTAACCGCGGGAGAGCCGAATTTGCCGCGCGTCACATCCTGCAGCGCCGGCACCGTATCGTGCAGACTGCTATAGTGGACTATCTCATTGTCCACCAGCGCGTAGCCCGCGGAGGGCAGGCCGGCCGTGGAGGTGACAAGCACGGTATCCTGGTCGCCCGGGCTGGTTATGTCCTGCGCCAGCTCCGGCGCCGGCACGTTCTGGGAGCCGCCGCCGGAGAAGATAGGCCCGGTTACCACGGTAACGGTGCTGGCGGCCGAGACCACGGCCCGCATCAGGGAGACGAACGGCAGCGTGGAGGCCGTGCTGTAATAGTTGGGCAGCGAGAAGGCGTTCTTTGACGTATCGTCCGTAGTGGGGCTGCCCATCGGAAAGGACTCCGCCTTTATATACGCGCCCAGGTACCTGGGATTGCCGCCGTCATCGTTCGGCCTGGCGTCTTCCTTTATATCGTAGGTGATGAAGTAGCGCTGCGAAACGCCCCGCGCCTGCGCCTCGCTCTCCGTGAAAAGGGTCGCCGGGGTGAAAAGCATCACCTTGGCCGTCAGCAGGCCATAAGAACTGGGAGTTCCGAAAGCGCCGGTGCCCACCAGCACATCGCCGGCGGTATCCAGGAAGCCGTTGCGGTCGGCGTCATGCCAGAGCCTCACGATGTCAACGTCGTTACGAGCGGTGCCGTCGTCTACTACCGCGCCCGTGGCATAGACCAGCAGCCAGCGCCACTTCGTGTCGGAGACAGCGGCCTCGGCCGTCATGGAGAGTATGGCCTGGTTCGTCTTCTTCTGCTGCAGCGTGTCCCCTATAAGGGTATCGGTGCCCTTTATGACTACCGCGTCGGCGTATTCCCTGGTCTTGCCTACCAGCGAAGCGGATTCGCCCGGGCCGATATTGATGGTGCTCATCGTCTTGGACGATTCCAGCAGGAAATAGTCCGTGCCGCGTATGGAAAGCCCGAGGTTCGCCCCGTCGTCCACCGTGGCCAGCGGGCCCACGCTGAAGGTTATGAAGTAGTCCTTGGGCGCGGGAAAAAGGACCTGCCCGTCAAGTACGGAACCGGTGCCTATCAGCGGCAGCACCGCCTGGCCGGAGATCACGATGCCGCTGGAATAGGCCACCGCGGCGGTGTTCTCCATACCCCTGCTTACCCCCTCGAAAGCATTGCCGAGGTCATTTACGGCCGTATAATAGACCACTTCCTTGAGGGCGGGGTCGCTTTGGCCGTCGTTCAGGATCAGCCTGCCGGGCGCCCGCGGGAAAGGACTGTCGGACGAGAAGAACTGCTGTATATTCGTCACCCGTATCACGTCGCTGGAAACGGACAGCCCGTTGGCCAGCGTGCCGGCCGGGAACACCCTGTTCCTGCCGCTGTCTAAAAGCACCTCGGTGTCTTTAAGCGCGCCGCTGGTCTGCAGCAGGCCGTCGCCGGTGGAATCATGCCAGATGCTTATCTTCGTAATGTCGGAAACCTTATTGGTGCAGGAAGAGCCGCTGTTCTCGTAATGGGTCACCCACCTGTCCAGCTTGAGGCCTTTCCAGACGGCGGAGCCTTTCAGGCCGTCTATCTGCATGGTCAGCCTGGCCACGGCCCGGTCGGCATCGTTCTGCGTGAGGAACGAGGGCCTGGAGAAGGTGACGTCCGGGTCGGGGGTTTCGGCTTTGTTCACAGCGGAGAGATAAGCGATATCTTCGGTTTTGCGGACCGGTACTTCCACGGAAACCACCGGGCTGAAGAACTGAACGTCGGCGCCTTTCACTCCCATCCCCTCCTTTTCCAGCCTTGCGCCGTGAGTAAGGCCGTCAAGCGCGTCGGATTTCAGATCGAACACCACGAAATAAGTCCTGGTGGAACCGTCCACGCGGCCGTAAGAGCCGGTATCGGCGATCGGCAGTATAAATTTATCCGTTTCCACCGGGTCGCAGACGGGAGGATTATCCTTATCGGTGACCTTCTTGTCTATATCCTTCTCGAAAACGCCGTTGCCCTGTGTGTAGTCCCCTTCTACGGCGTCGAGGAAAAGGCGCATGCCGGCCAGGTGCGTGCCGGGGCCGCTGCCCTTCTTGATTATCGTAAAGGAGTTGAGCTCGCTGATGAAGCCATCCGTCCACACCTGGAGCTTGAGCATCCCGACTCCCTCCGCGCCCTGGCTTATGTAATCATACCGGCCCAGTTCAAGCGGGTTCCCGCCCACCACCGGCTGCCACCAGGCGCCTATATCGGCGCCCTGCACGTATAGTTTCGCCTTCTGGTTGACCACGGGGGAAGTGGCCGTCACTATCGGGAAATTATTATAGGCGACGCCCACGTACGTGGAGGTCACGGTAACGAAGGACTGGTTGTCCATGGCGAACGCGAAGTTCGTGGGCGTAGTGGCGGTGGTGGAGACGCGCACCGTCAGGAAGTAGTTGCGCGGCATATTGGTGATGAGCGTGGCGGTGGCCAGCTTCACGTTGAGGTCGTCGAAATGCCAGGAACCCGACGAATAACTGCCGGTCGAGATGAAGATGTCCTTGGCAACACCGCCGAGGGTTTGCTCACCGTCGAATAAGCCTATAAAGCCGCCGGTCTCGCCGCCGGCCGTGTTGTCCAGGTACAGGCCGGCCTCGGCGATGTCCGTAGCGAACAGCGTGCCGGAGCTCTTCACCTGTATGGACTTGAGATAGGTGGTAGGAGCGCCCGTGGGCATGGTCCTCATGCTGAGACGCACCAGCGCCACCGGGGATGGCGCGCTGACCAGGAGACCGTCGCCCTGGTACAGAGCAAGCGGGTCCTGCGGGCCCATATCCGTGGGCGTTATCACCAGGCCCGAGAAGACCACGCCCCCGGCTGAATACACCGGCCCGCGCGGATCGCCGGTATGGCCGTATATCTCCGGCTGGTGAAAATCGGTCACGTTCGCCGTCAGTGTTTCCACCATCGTGTCTTCCACCATCAGCATGCGCTCACCCCTGTCGGAGGTGACGAAGGTATAGTCCGTGGCGCCGATGAGAATATAGTCGCGCAGCTTGGCCGTGC